>DATHZY010000373.1:0-3581 GCA_035458325.1 Saprospiraceae bacterium
GTTTGCTGTCCGTGACATCTTATCCGATAGCCCGGCCCAGTTGGCTGGTTTTCAGGTCAATGATGTGCTGATCCGCATCCAGGGGACCGCGGCTAAATACTACTCGCTGGATGAAATCAACAGGGTCCTTCAAAAAAAGGCCGGAAAGAAATTGAAAATCCAGATTCTAAGAGGAAAAGAACTCATACGTAAAGAACTGACACTCAAGGATCTTATATAAAATCAAAGGAAATTTACCTTTTACCAATTTAAGGAAATCATTCAAAAATATTTTGGTAATCGATTATATAATCTTACCTTTGCCGGCCATTTAGGCATAAAAACAATAATTAGTTCGATTATGTACGCGATTCTGGACGTCAACAACAGACAATACAAAGTAAAGCAAGGTCAGGAGATTTATGTTGATCTCCAGGCTGTTGAGGTAGGCACTGATCTTACCTTCAACAAGATATTATTGGCTGACAACGATGGTGCTATACGCGTTGGAACCCCTAACCTGCCTAATGCATCTGTCTCTGCCAAAGTCCTCGATCATGTCAAGGGTGACAAGGTCATCATCTTCAAGAAGAAGAGAAGAAAAGGGTACAGACTGAAGAAAGGACATCGTCAGCAATTTACGAAAGTCCGTATTGACAGCATTACAGTTTAACATTAGATTTTACAATATAAAATACTGATACAATGGCACATAAGAAAGGTGTTGGTAGTAGTGATAACGGACGGGACAGTAAGAGCAAACGTCTTGGTGTAAAGCTTTTTGGCGGCCAGACAGCTGTTGCCGGCAACATTATCATTCGCCAGCGTGGCACTAAATTCCACCCAGGCAGGAATGTAGGCATCGGTAAAGACTTTACCCTGTATGCCCTCACTGATGGCACTGTTAGCTTCCAGACCAAGAAGTTCGACCGTACGTTTGTCAACGTATTGAATGAAAGCGCACCTGAAGCCTAAGTTTCAGCACTCATTCGAATAGAGTATATCGTTTTTTAATAAAGCCGGATCCGTTCAACGGGTCGGGCTTTCTTATTTTAGGGGTATCCCTCCTTTCTCGTGTCTATCTTCATGACCCTCACCTTCTAATTACATCACCTTTCAAAACTACTGTTAACTGTTAACTGTTAACTTCTCACTGCTAACTGCTAACTGCTCTCTGCTAACTGCTCACTGTTTTTAGGTTAATTTTACACTATGAAGCTATCAAGACTATATCTCAGCCTAGCCATTTTGTTGATGGGAGGAATAACCATATCCGCTCAGGAAGATCAATCCATCATCTGGGACCATGAAAATGTAATCTGCAAGGAACAGGAACATGCCGCCTTGAAGATTCACCAGCGCGGATCCCGCACTGTTTTTGCAGATCGGACTGACATTTATTACCAGGTTATGAAATGGGACATAGACCCGGCCCAATATTATATCACCGGAGAGATCACATACCACTTCAAGAGCAGAGTCAACAACCTGACAGAACTTCATCTGGATATGGCCAATGAACTCCAGGTCAACAGCATATCGAGAAATGCTACCCCGCTAAGTTTTACCCATACATCCGATCAGCTGCTGACGATTTCTCTTGGTAAATCGCTGTCATCAGGAGAAGCTGATTCGCTCACTATCACCTATGAGGGCGCTCCACCTTCTAATGGCTTTGGTTCTTTTGAGCAGGGGACCCACGCTGGCCAACCAATCATTTGGACGTTGTCTGAACCATACGGCGTCAGGGACTGGTGGCCAGGCAAACAAGACCTGATTGATAAAATAGACTCGGTTGATATCTATATTACTACCCCAACTGGCCAACTCGCCGCCAGCAATGGAAAGCTAATGGGCATTACGGAAATCAATGAAAAACTGACACATCACTGGCGCCACAGATACCCTATTGCTTCCTACCTCATCGCCATCGCAGTCACTAACTACACCGCATACAGCCAGTACCTTCCCTTGGACAATGGAGATAGCATAGAAATTTTAAATTACGTTTATCCGGAAACGGCGACCCAAAGCCAGGCAGAGACTGAACGGACTATACAAATCATGGCCAATTTCAACAGGCTCTTTGGCACCTACCCTTTTGCTGCTGAAAAATACGGCCATGCACAATTTGGCTGGGGCGGTGGAATGGAACACCAGACCATGAGTTTTATGGGTGGATTCAGTTTCGGGCTTGTAGCCCATGAACTGGCCCACCAATGGTTTGGCGATAAGGTAACTTGTGGATCGTGGACCGAAATATGGCTCAATGAAGGTTTTGCAACCTATCTCACCGGACTCACCTATGAAGATCAGAGCCCCGACATCTACTGGCCCCAATGGAAAACATCCACCTCCAATTCAGCGATGAGCCAGCCTGGTGGATCTGTTTTTGTGGATGACACCACCAGCACTAGCAGGATATTCAGCGGAAGGCTGAGTTACAATAAGGGAGCTTATTTGCTGCACATGTTAAGATGGATGATGGGTGATGAAGCATTCTTCGCTGCATGCCGTGACTACCTGGATTCACCCGGCACAGCTTATGATTTTGCTTATACCGCTGAACTGCAGGCCTATCTCGAACAACGATCCGGCAAGGATCTCGATGAGTTTTTTGCTGACTGGTATTATGGCCAGGGTTATCCTTCCTACAATCTGACTTGGAGTCAGGAAGCTGATTCTGTTGTATTCTGGCTTAACCAGACCCAATCCCACCCCTCGGTTTCATTTTTCGAAATGCCTGTACCTGTCTCTGTGATCTTGAATGGTTCGCCACAGACTTTTGTCCTGGATCACACAACGCAAGGTCAGCGCTTTGCTTTCCATGTTGGAAACACCGTGGTAGAAAATGTATCAATCGATCCTGAACTCTGGCTCCTGTCTAAAAACAATACTGTGAATGAGGGGACCACCTCCACCTATCAACCAATCGACCAACACAGCTTCCATGTATTCCCGAATCCTGCACATTCGTTCATTGAAATAATCCCCGCAAAAGATGTTTTTGCTGCGGATTTTATAGACAACCTTGGAAGGAAATGGATAGCCAGCGTAACATCCGGAAGGATTGATATCACATCATTGTCATCCGGATTTTATACACTAATGCTAAAGAATACTGCAGGAGACTTGTTATCTATTCAATCTATCGTGGTTACCCGATAGGAAGATAAATGGTGTTGCTAAAATATATCTATCCTCATCTGTCAGAGAGGCCTGGTTAAATGTTCCGCAACCCAATTTTTAAGCGTCGCTTCATCTACTTTGTGCGTTCCGGGATATTCATGCAGCATAAACTCAATCCCCATGTCATCCATGAGATGCTTTTTGTCCATGACTAGAGCAGGGGTGAAATAGGGGTCTCGATCACCAACGAAATAATGACTATTTATTTGCCTGAAATATTCCTGACGATGGGCAAATAGCAAGTCATCGGGTAATCCACCCGCCCACATCAACAGGTAATCTGCCCTGGGAGCGATGTCATTGAGCCACCTGAGCAAAGTGGTAACCCCTTGTGAAAATCCGAGATAGATCACCTTGGTTTCCGGGTGTTTGTCCCACCTGATTTTCTTTCGTAACGCTTCAATAAACAATAC
>DATHZY010000374.1:0-2229 GCA_035458325.1 Saprospiraceae bacterium
TAGCCCACATGGCCGCCTGGCATTGGGCTACAATGTTGTTCTCTTCTTTTTGGATAAGGTCCAGGTACCAATGTCCCCGTGACAAGGAAGCCTGCCCGATCTCACATTCTATCCATACCGGCTCATCAAAGTTGAGGGAGATGACTCTCCGGATATATTGATTGAGTTCAAGTAGTGAATATGATGTTTGCTCCGACATGCTGCATTCAATCAGCTTTTGTGTTGGAGGACTTCTGTCACGAGTTCCGCAGCTTCCTGTAGCAGAATGGCGGATTTAACTTCCAGTCCACTCTCATCAATTATTTTCTTAGCCAGGTCTGCATTGGTGCCTTGTAATCTGACGATGATCGGCACCTTGATGTTGCCGATGTTGTTATACGCATCTACGACTCCTTGCGCGACACGGTCACATCGCACGATACCTCCGAATATATTGATCAGGATAGCTTCGACATTTGGGTCCTTCAGGATAATCCGGAATGCGTTTTCAACACGCTTGGCATCCGCCGTTCCACCGACATCAAGGAAGTTGGCAGGCGAACCACCGGATAGCTTGATGATGTCCATAGTGGCCATGGCCAGGCCGGCTCCATTGACCATGCAGCCCACATTTCCGTCCAGGTTGACATAGTTGAGACCGAATTCCTTTGCTTCCAACTCCGTAGCATCATCTTCATTCGGATCATGCATGGCCTCAATGTCTTTATGACGATAGAGTGCGTTTTCATCCATGGATGCTTTGCAGTCCACAGCTACTATTTCACCAAAACCATTGATGAGGACCGGATTTATTTCAAGCAGGGTAGCATCTGTTTCTACAAATGCCTTATATACCTGGGCAACAAATTTTGTCATGTTTTTGAAAGCGTCTCCACTCAGCCCGAGATTGAAGGCGATCTTACGGCCTTCAAATCCTTGCAGACCTTGTACCGGATCCACGTATTCTTTGTGTACAAGATGCGGGGTCTTTTCTGCCACGGCCTCAATGTCCATTCCACCTTCCGTAGAATAAATGATCACATTACATTGCTTAGCCCGATCCGTCAGGATCGACATGTAGAATTCCTTGCATTGGTCAAAGGCGGGCACATAGGAATCTTCGGCAATCAATACCTGCCGTACCAGTTTACCAGGACCTTCCATGCCGCCGGGGGTCTGTGGCGTCTTCAACATCATACCGATGATATTGCTGGCATGTAGTTTCAAGTCATCTAGGTTCTTGGCAACCTTGACGCCTCCACCTTTTCCGCGGCCACCTGCGTGCAACTGAGCTTTGACGATGGCGATCGGGCTGCCGGACTGCGCAGTAATCTTGTGATAAGCATCGACGGCTTCTTCAACATTCTGAGCGACTATACCGCGTTGGATCTTAACGCCATAGCGGCTAAGCAATTCTTTTCCCTGGTATTCGTGTAGATTCATGAATCTTTTTCTTTTCGATTAAGTGTGCGAAACTAAATAAAATCAGCCTACCTCAGGCTTACTTCATTCTTCCAACAAAGCTAATGCCTCCTGGTATGTTTTAGTAGGTCGCTTACAGGTTTTGTTTTGACAGACGTATATAAGTGTCTCTCCATCAACTAGTTTGTATTGAAGTAAAGGTAGGTTTCCCTCCTCAGGTCCACCCAGCAGGATGGCATCCGGATGGTAAGCCCGAAGGAAATCATTGAGGATAGGTTTATATCCCTCTCCCACGATAGCGATCTCATACGGTGTCCTGACCAAGGCCAGCATCAATTGGCACCAGTTACTGTAGAATGAAGGTTGTCCATCCTTTTTCAACCTGGGCCATACCTGGTTAAACATTCTCTTTGACCTTTCTTCATACGTGGTATCATAAAGCAATTCGCCTAACAATAATAAGTTGCGAGCCATAATACTGTTGGCTGAAGGAATTACATTATCACCAAAATCAATCCTCCGCGCTACCAGCGGTGGATCCAGATCAGATGTGAAGTAAAAGAAGCCGGAAGGGTCACCATCAAAATGGGCAAGTACATGATCCGTCAAACCTTTTGCATGTTTAAGCCATTCCGTCTCAAAAGTTGCCTGGTACATGGATAAGAAGGCCTGGATTGTAATCGCATAGTCATCCAGGAATCCATTGATCGTTGATTTCCCGTTTTTATAATTACGATCAAGCCTGTGTCCGTCTTTGATCATTTCCCTGACAATAAAATCTGCATTTTTCCTGGCCCGTTCCAGGTAGGCTGATTCACCTGTGACACG
>DATHZY010000375.1:0-3701 GCA_035458325.1 Saprospiraceae bacterium
CAGATAATTGCGGGTCGGTTTATTTCAAGGTAAAACGAATGACGACACCTACCGGAGAATCATGTTTTAACCCTGGAAATGAGAACAACCTGTTTGATGATTACATCCAATTCTGCTGCGAGGATATTGCCAATAATAACATCATGGTTATTTTCCGGGTGTATGATGTCCTCCCGGTTCCAGGCCCGGTAGCAGATACTTATCTCCAGGGCCACTTTAATGATTGCATGGTTGAAGTAGAAGTGCAGGATAAGCTTCCTCCGCAGATCATATGCCCTTCAGACCTTACCATCAGTTGTGAATTTCCATTTACCGAAGAGAATCTTGATGTCTTTGGATCAATAGCCCTGGCAGAGGAAGACCGGGAAATGATTTGTCTGGATGATCCGGGTGTACCTGGCGATCCAGGGTTGCAGTGCATAGGCCTTGATGGCCTGGCCATAGATAATTGCCAGGTGGACATTGAAGAAGAAGCACCACAAATCAATATCAATAATTGTGGGACAGGTACCATCACCCGGACTTTTGTAGCTACCGACGCAGGAGGATTGCAGGCAACATGTCAGCAGGTCATTACAATCGTAAATTATGATCTCTTCAATTTGTCTGATATCACCTGGCCTCAAGATTATACCACATTTGATGTGTGCGAAATCGATTTGTTGGATCCTGATGATTTGCAGCCACCATATAATCGCCCTGTTTTAACCGGGGGGCCATGTGATATGGCCGCTGCTACCCATGAGGATGCTGTTTTTGATTTCTCCAATGGAGATCAGGCCTGCTTTAAAATATTGCGCACCTGGACAGTCATGGATTGGTGCCAGGTCAATACCCAGACCGGTGGCTTATGGTCGCATATCCAGGTGATTAAAGTTATGAATTCAGTGGCACCAGTCATTGAACCAATTGCTGACCTTGATGAGTGTTCATTCGATCCGCAATGTGGTGGGTTGACGTTGGATTTTGAAGCTACAGCTGAAGATGATTGTTCAGGTCCGGGAGCATTAACCTGGAAATATTATATTGATGAAAATAATGATCAATCCTTTGAATTTACCTCTGGCCAGAGTACCGGAGCAAGTGTAGCGTTTTCCCGATACATTCCACTGGGCGACCATCGTATAGTGTATACGGTATGGGACAGATGTGGTAACAGCACCACTGAAGAGCAACTTGTCACGATCAGAAACTGCAAGCCACCTTCTGCAAAATGCATCCATGGATTAAGTACTAATCTGATGGCGATGGACACAGATGGCGATGGTACGGCAGATTGGGGCATGGTCACCCTACAAGCGGAGATGTTTGATGGTGGCAGTGATCATCCTTGTGACAACCCATTTTCATTCTCCTTCAGTGCCGATCCACAGGATGATACCCGTGTATATGATTGTGGCGACCTGGGTGTAAATGAAGTTGAAATGTGGGTAATAGATCAAAATGGACTAACAGATTTTTGTATTACCACCATTGAAATACAGGATAATAACGGAATATGTCCTCCACAGGAAGGTGGAACAGGTATTATTTCAGGGAATATCAAGGTGCCCCAGGCAGGAACGTTGTCCGGTGCCATGGTGTATCTGGATGGTAGTAATTTATCTGGTATACCTACCGGACTTAATGGCCACTTTGTTTTTCCTTCCATGCCTTTAGGTGGAGAATATGTGGTCAGGCCAGTCAGAGAGGGAGATGCACGCAATGGTGTGACAACTTTGGACCTTGTTAAAATACAGAAACACCTTCTCGGAATTGAATCGTTTAAAACACCATTTGAATATATTGCCGCGGATATCAACAACAGCGGAAGTATAACCGCCATTGATATCATTCAGTTACGCAAACTCATCCTTGGGTACTATGCGGCGTTTCCAAGTAATAAATCATGGCGCTTTATAGACAAAGCTCACATTTTCCCGGATCCCAATAATCCATGGATTTCAAGTTGGCCTGAAACGTATTCCATTATTCCTTTCAATAACAGCATGAATGATGTGGATTTTGATGCCGTGAAGATCGGGGACCTGAACAGATCTGCGAATCTCCAGGTGGGAAGTGGTATAATTTTGCCAAGGGGGGAACAACGGTGCGAAATAGAATATGTAGTCAGCCCACAGCCTGATGATAAATTGTATCGTGTAGATATTTACCTGCGAAAGGCTGAATCCTTTGGTACTGTGCAGTTGTCCTTTAACTGGGACCAGTCAGGGTTTAAAGTACTCGATTGGAACCCGGGAGAATTCTTGTCATCCGATGATATCAGGATGCCCGTGAACCCGGGAGAGAATGCATCACTTTCAGCGTTTTCAATGGATGGATGGAGTGGTGAAAGAATGCCTCTGCTCACCCTCTGGGTAGATCAGCTTCCAACAAATCCATATCCATTCCAATTGTTCCTCAGTCCTGATCCAACGCCGGCACTTGCTTACCATCTCGAAAGCGAGTCGGAGGTGCCGGTCCAATTAATCAGCCAGAAAGTCAACGAGACCTCCATCCAAAACAAGCCGAATCCTTTTTCGGATATGACGACGATCGTGATGCTCAGTGAACGTGATGAATTGGCGACCCTACGGGTATTTGATGCAGGTGGAAAGTTGGTATTTACCAGGGAGGTTATGCTGGTAAAAGGGGAGAATGAATTTGCTGTCCGTAGATCTGAGTTGAAAATGTCCGGCATATTTATGTACGAGATAGAATCTGATTTTCAATATAGTACCAACAGAATGATAATAGTTGATTGAGCAGGTGGGGAATGAGAACCCCACCTGGTTTTTACAACCTGTTTCGACTGCACAATGATATTACCAGACGCTTGTGTTAAGCGCTAATGCTAAAGACAACTTAGAACCCTAATAATTAACAATTTCAATTGAATTCGTGATGGAAACCACAATTAAGTCAGTATTAACCCATTCAAATCAGTTCCTGCTAAGGATGTTGATTTTCTGTATGTTGCTATCCGGCGCAGTATTTACTGTGTCTGCTACTCCAGATGAATGGTTGCCTCAGATCAAGGGTGAAAACCTTACCTCCTGGAATTTCTTTGCAGAGATTTCGGAGGATGAGTATGCGCTTTCGGAGCAACCGTCACAAATGGTCGCATTGAGTTGTTTACCGGAGGTAAACATTTCATTAGGCCAGGGTGGATACGCTGCCATTACCGCATTGACCCTGGTCAATGCGCCACAATATCCTCCCCATATGTATGAAGTGGATATTATGGGACCGTTATCAGATACGGTCTATTGTGCACAGCTCGGTCAAGAGCTGATGGTAGTGGTGCACGAATTGCCAACCGGCAATAGTTGCATGTCCTCGATTTTCATTGAGGATAAACTTAAGCCGGTCCTGGTATGCACAAGCGACACGTTGCCTTGTAATACAGATATCCCAACCATTGATTTTGAAAGCTATATAGAATCGGTAACTGACAATTGTGACAGCGATCCTTCGCTGTGGTATTCTTACGTGGTTCAAAACCTTCCATGCAATGCCCATCATTTTACACAGCAGATCCTGGTCACCTGGACAGCCACGGATGATTCAGGAAACAGCGCGACTTGCCAGGACATTATATACCTGCGTAAGCCTGCTTTAGGGCAGATTGTTTTCCCGCCGAATATTTCCATTAGCTGTGTAAATGCAGATACGGATCCATCCAATACAGGAGTGCCGACTTACAATGGAGATCCACTGGG
>DATHZY010000376.1:0-12989 GCA_035458325.1 Saprospiraceae bacterium
ATTCTTTAAAAATTAAATTCTAGGTTATGAAAACGTTATTACTATTATTAGTGGGTGTATGTGGCTTTTTATATACGCCAGGGCAAACCTGCACAGCTACTATAACTGCAGGAGGGCCTACAACCTTTTGCCCGGGAGGCAGTGTAGTGTTAAATGCAAACCCAGTTGGAAATACCTGGACACAAAAAGCCAATTTTGGAGGTGGTCAAAGGTCTGGTGCCACGGGTATCGCGATAGGAAGTAAAGGTTATGTTGGGCTGGGGGTGATCGGGGGTATTGAAAAGAAAGATTTATGGGAATATGATCCAATGGCTAATACCTGGACTACGGCACAAGACTTCCCCGGGTCGGGCGTGCAGAATGCATTTGGTTTTTCAATAGGAGAAGTGGGGTATTTTGGTGGCGGACGTATAGATGATGAGGTCAAAAGGGAGTTTTACCAATACACTCCTTATTCACTAGGTCCTGTATATAGTATGCCTGCTCCACCACCAGGTACCTATTCTACGACGGACGGTATTTGGACCAGGAAGGCAGAAGATGCATTTAAAACTGGCGCTGGAGAAATAGGGATAGGAGTTTCAGATCCTGAAAATAAACTGGATATCCATACGGGTCCGGCAAGGACGGGTAATCATCCATCAGGCTTATCCTTATATACCACGGGCGATTTTCTTTCTGATAATGGGGTCGAATTCAGGCATTATAATGGATCCCAAGGTATTGGGATCGGCTCTACCTTATTGTATGCCGCAGGATCCAACGAAAGTCAGCATATCGGTTTGAAAGCGAAGGGGACAACCGGGGAAGTGAATTTTTATGCAGGAGGGGGAGAAAGAATGCGAATCGAAAGTGATGGTGATGTTCTTGTCGGAATGTCTGATTCTACGGCATTGTTATTTGTTCCTCACATTGTCCCAAGGAAGATCGTTTTTTATGATTTAGCAGGAAACAATCATCAATTTTCTGGTCTTGGCCTGGAAGGAAATTACTCCATGCGTTATCAGACTCCGTTCTCAAGTTCAGAGCACATCTTTTATAGGGCCACGTCACCTACCAGCAGTATGGAGCTCCTGCGTATCAAGAGTAATGGAAACCTGTCCGTGGCCGGAACGATCGAGTCGGAGGCCTACATCCAACCAACATTGCTGAATGGATTTGCCAATTATGGTGGAGGTTTTGCAAATGCCGGGTACTATAAGGATAAAACAGGCATCGTCCGCCTGAGGGGACTTGTCAATACTGCGGCCAATCCATCAGGACTTGTCATATTCACATTACCGGCAGGGTATCGGCCTTCTACAAGCGGGACCTTATTATTTATGACCGGCAACAATAACAGTCTCGGTAGAATTGATATTCTGCCTAACGGAGATCTTTACGTTATGGTAGGTGCTGCGGGTTGGTTTAACCTGGATGGTATTTCCTTTCGGGCGGATTAAAGGGCAATCAACAAGCAACGGGCAGTCAATCCCTTTGCGCAATTAGGGAAATAGGGGACTCCATGGTAATTCCATTTTTAAGTGGCGTTCACCAACGCGCCCTTTCCCGGCATTCGTCAGCCGGATTCGTATATAATTCTCTATTTTCGCCCCTTCTCCTGCAGACCGGGGTTATCTTTCTTCAATTAGTGGAGGTCATCCACGGTCTGGGGTATTTCTTAATTCACTAAAACTCAAACCACGTGAAGAAAATTTTTCTTTTGAGCGCCTTAGCGCTTTTATTGACCACCGCCATGCAGGCGCAGCAATTGTTGACCCCGTCTTTTGGATTTTCGCACAAGAAGACGTCCTATGTCACCTTAATGGACGGTACCGTGATCACTGGCACACTAAAGGATGTGGATCGCAAGAAAGGATTGATTGAGTATATCAACATTGAAGATGGGGAGGGAAAGAAGAACAAACTCAAGGCCGAGAAGATTAAGTTCATGTACCTGCCTCCAACTGCCTTTGATAATATGGCCAAAGCGGATGCCTTCCTCAGTGATGCGCAGAATTGGACAGATCAGAAACTGAATGAAGACTTTATCAATCAAGGTTATGTCTATTTTGAAAATACAAGGGTTAAAATCAAGAAGAAGGAACTCTCCCTGCTGATGCAGCTATTGAATCCAACTTTTTGCGAAAAAGTCAGAGTATATAATGATCCCTATGCCGATGAATCTACCGGACTCGGAGTCGCAGGCATCAATGTGGTAGGCGGAAATGAAAAATCCTATTATGTACAGGTAGAAGGAAGCAAGGCTGCTTTCCTGCTTTACAAGAAGGATTATAAAAAACAATTCACCGCCCTTTGGCAAAAATGCCCGGAGATGAAGAAGAAGTACCCGAATATGAAATGGGAAGATTTTACCAAAAACGTCATTGAATACAATACGTGCGCTAAGTAGTTTTAGTCTTCAGTTTTCAGTCGGCAGTCTTCAGTCTTCAATCGGCAGTCTTCAGTCAGCAGTTCGAGCGCAGCGAAGATCCCGCAGATGCACGGCATTTGCGGCGGGACAGCAGTCGGCAGTCGACAGTTCGATGTTTAAAATTAATTTCTCTAAAAGTTTGCAGTCAGCTTGATAGGTTGGCTGCAAACTTTTTGTATTAATAATGTTTCGGTTGTTAAGTGTCGTCTCGCCTTCGCTCGACGCCTTCCATGATTCATGGTATCTATTTTCAAGACGTTGAGCGGAGTCGAAACGTCATTGAGCAGGAACAATATCTAGTGTCAAATCAGAAAGAATTTGTGCTCCATGTAAAAGTTCCGGTCGTTGAGCGGAGCCGAAACGAACAGTGCAGGAGCACTTCACATGGAGCATGAGTTTGCTCTGTTACCCGCCGTTAAAAACGGCAACATTGATTACTACTATGACAATGATTTCTTTGATTTGTCGTACGCGGACGTAGGTCAACCTACGCCCAACAATGATATTTCGCACGGAGTGCACGGAGAAATTATGCTAAACTTTGCCTTAGCCTTAGCCTCCGCCTTAGCCTTTTTTAACTTTTAACTTTTAACTTTTCACTCCTCACTTTTCACTCTTCACTCTTCACTCTTCACTCTTCACTCTTTAAAGGCAGGGTCATTCTCCGGCACATCATATTCTGTTTGCTTCTTGCCGAAGACGGATACATTGACATAGCGCTTTGGATTCAACCTGAAATCCTGCAGCAGCAGGTCCAGATTCTTAGAGGTGCGGCTCAGGTTGTCATAGAGGGTAGGATCCTTAAACAGTTTGCCTAAGCTGCCTTCGCCTGCCTCGACGTCTTTAAAGATGGTCGTTAATTCTGCAAAGGATTTATTGGCTTCTTCTATCGTTTTATCCAGGCTCTTCATTGTGGCTTGCGCATCGGTCATCAGGGCGCCGGCGTTTGTACCCACTTTCGCTTCATCAAATTGCTTGGTGATGCTCTCCAGGTGGGTGATTGAACTGGCGATCTTGTCCTGGTTCTTTGCGAGTGCGCCGGTGAGGGTCTCCACATTCGCGAGTGAGCCTCTGAGGTGCTTGTCATAGGTACCCATGGATTTGTCCAGCGTAGCTGTGATGGAGGCCAGATTGGTGATCAATGCGGATAACTGGGTATAAGTTTTCGCGATTTCATTATTGGCATTCGGTGAGGTCAGGGAATCGCCCAGGGTATTCAGGATGTCACCAATGTTCTCTTTGACCTTGGCAAGAGTGCCGTCTTCTCCCGGATCCAGGAAGGAATCAAAAAGACCCTTGACACGCCCGTTGAGGAAGGTGCCGGGTTCGGCGCAGTCATCACCGGAGCAGGCTTTGTTGATGATCAGGTCTACAGCCTTCCCGCCCATCAGGCCGGTACTAACGATGACAGCCTCAGCATCTTTTGGGATGTCTATACCTTTTTTAAGATCCAGGGTGACGATGATGCTGACCATGTCTTCATCAAGCGACACATCGGATACGGTACCTACATTCATACCACGGATCATGACCGGAGATGTGGCCGCCAGGGAGGCGACATTCTCATAGCGGACATAGAATATATTGCTAGGTTTGAGGAGGTTTTTCCCCTTTAGAAATTTATATCCCCAGACAGACAGAGCCACCACAACAATGGCCATGATGCCGATTTTAAACTCATTTGATATTTTCACTGAGAGCAGTTTACGCTTGTTTAAATGAAATCCGTGCGGAAAGGTTGTTGCCAACCACTCACCGCCCGGGACTTTCAAACCACAAAGTTAACTCCCCTGGCTGATGGATAACCTATTTTATATCAGTGAATTTTAAGCCTTTACCCGCTGTCCGTCCTTATAGGCAACGATAAAGGCACCATCGAAGCCGCTGGCCTTCAGGGCAGACAGGCGAGGACGGGCGGCCTCCGGGCTGCTGAAATACCCTACGAGAAATTTATACATTTCTCCTTCCTTGATCACCTCCAGGTCATCAATATTGTGGTATCTGGCGTCCATGGTGGATTTGGAGGAGGCGGCTATCTGTATGCGGTAGGCCACTTCCAGGCTCCCTTTGGTACTGGTCGGGGCCTTGGCGTCATCTTTATTGGAAGCCTGGCCATTTGTTGCTTTTTGCGGTGTGCTGGCTGAAATATCAGGCTCCTGGTATTCTTCGACTTCTTTCTTATAGTTGCTGAAAGCCTTCAGGATGGTAGAAGCCATTTCCTGCTGGTTTTCTTTTTTCATCAGGTAATTTTCATCCGTATCGGTGCTCAGGAAGCCCGTTTCTATCAATACACTGGGCATCGTTGTCTCCCTCAACACAAGGAATCCTGCCTGCTTGACACCCCGGCTGGGCAACCTGGATAGTTTTTTAAAAGCACTTTCAACATGGGTGGCAAAAAGGATGCTCTGCTCCAGGTGCGCATTCTGGAACATGGTCAGAATGATATGACCCTCAGGTGAATAGGGGTCGAAACCCTCATACGTCTTCTCATAATTTTCCTCCAGGAGGATGGCAGAGTTCTCGCGCTTGGCCACATCGAGGTTATCTTCAGCGCGGTGCAAGCCCAGCACATAGGTTTCCGAACCAGTGGCCCGGTTGCGGACACTGATATAATTGCAATGAATAGAGATAAAAAGATCTGCTTTATTGCGGTTGGCAATAGCGGCGCGCTCATTTAGAGGGATAAACACGTCCGTGTCCCTGGTATAGATAACCTGGATGTCAGGGTACTGGGCCTTGAGTTTCTTGCCGAGGTCGAGGCCGATGGATAGGGCTACTTCTTTTTCCCTGGAATGATGACCGCTACACCCCGGGTCCTTCCCTCCATGGCCCGGATCGATCACTACTTTCCTGATTTTATAGGGGACCTGGGCTTCCAGGGATATCGAAAAACCAAAAGATAACGTTAAAACCAAAACTGCGGTGGACAGGATACCTGACATTGACGTTTTACTACCGTTCCAAACTTTCATACCTTTGACCATATGGGTAACATTAGCAAAAGTAGTAATATGTAAGTAAATGTTCAAATGCATTTTGTATAAAATTTTATACATCAGGCCCTTTTGGGTGGCAGACCGGACCGACAACTTCCAAACGATACATGTTAATGGCTTATTTTTTCAATGCTAAGGTGCTTTTGACTCTTTGAAGTATTTCAACCACATACTCATCCTCCTGATCTTTTGTGTCATGGCCACTCCAGGCCGTGCCCAGGATACGTTGATCAATAAGGCTTTGCTCAAAGGGTTGATAGACAGCCTTTTCGAAGATACCATCGTCCACCAGCCGCCCGCCATCACCCGCGATCCTAAAATCTTCATGTCCCCGGACAGCCTCGACGCCACGGTCGAATACGGATCTGCTGATTCCAATTACCTCGACAATGTCACGCGCAAGGTCCACCTCTTTGGTGATGCCTATGTCCGATACAAGGATCTTTCGCTCAAGGCTGACTATATCGTCGTTGACCTCGATAGCAGTATCGCAACAGCCGAGGGAATGCTGGATAGTGTGGGAAAACTGGCGGGTATTCCCGAGTTTAAGATGGGGGAGGAGTCATTCACCGCCGAAAAGATGCGCTACAACTTTGTCAAGCGCAAGGGGATCATCTACAATGCACTGACCAAGGAAGGGGACCTGACGATCCATGGCGAGAAAACCAAGTTTGTAGCCGGAGGATTAGCGAGCGGTCCTGATGATGATATTCTATATGGTTCGCGCGCGCTCATCACGACGTGCGATCATCCGGAGCCTCATTTTGGCATACGTGCCTCCAAAGTCAAGACGATACCAGATAAGCTTGCAGTCATCGGTTCATCCAACATGGAGTTGTTTGGTGTTCCTACACCGATCTGGTTGCCCTTTGGTTTTTATCCTGTTTCTGAAACGCGATCTGCAGGGCTTATCCTGCCGAGAGATTATGAGCGGTCACCACAATTGGGTTTTGGTATCCGTGATATCGGTTATTATTTTCCGGTGAGTGACTGGGCGGATGTCAAGCTGCTCGCAGATATCTACTTCAATGGCACGTATGGGTTAGGTTTTGCCAGTAATTATGCTAAGAAATATAAATTCCGTGGAAATGTTGCCCTGCGATATTCCTACCGGATCACCGAGCCATCAAATGACTATCGGGAGAATATTGAAAAGTCATTTTCGATTCGCCTGACACACAACCAGGATGCAAAAGCTAATCCATACCAGACGATAGGGGGTAGTATCAACATACAAAGTAATGACTTTGAATCACTCAACTATAATGATGCACAAAGTGCATTGACCAATACGTATTCCTCTAACTTCAATTACAGCCGCACCTTTCCCGGTAAGCCATATTCCTTGACCGCCGCCTTCAATCATAGTCAGAACACGCAGTCTCACCTGGTGACGATCAATGCACCTGAGTTTAATTTCAGGTTGAACCGTATCTATCCTTTCAAGAGCCAGAAAAGACTGGGACCTGAAGCATGGTATGAGAAAATTGCATTTCAGTATGCGGGATCAGCGCGTGCGCAGGTCTCGGCCACCGACACTACGCTCTTTGACCGAAGCACCTGGCAGAATGCACAATATGGTACGCAACACAAGGCCAATGCATCGGTCAATTTCAATGTCCTGAAATATTTCAATGTCACTCCGGCTATTGACTATGGGGAGACCTGGTTTTTCAAGACACGCTATAGTATGTTTAAGTTTGATCCGGAGGACACAGACTTTGTACAGAGCGATACCATCAAATATCCCGATGGTACTATTGCCTATATTGAAAAGGATACAATTAATTATGGAATTGTTGAGAGGGATTCCTTGAAGACAGGTTTTGTTCCCTTCAGAAGTATGTCGGCCAGTATCAATATGAACACGCAGATATTTGGTACGCTGCAGTTTAAGAAAGGGTGGCTCAGGGGAATAAGGCATGTGATCAAGCCTAGTGTAGGTTTTTCATATTCTCAGCCATCTCCACATTCATATTACCAGGATGTTCAGTTCTCTGTGCTCTACCCTGATTCCACTAAGCCGTATAGCAAGTTTGATAATCTGATGTATAGTGTGCGGCCTAATGATATACGACAGGCTAATCTCAATTATTCTTTTACCAATTTGTTTGAAGCCAAATATTTTAATTCGAAAGACAGCACCGAGAAAAAACTAAAACTGTTTGATAACATCAGCGTAGGCGGTAATTATAATTTTGCTGCCGACTCCTTCAAGTTCAGTCCGCTGGGCATCAATGGTAATACCAGGTTGTTTAAGGGGATTACCACCATATCTATCGGAGCCACATATTCGTTTTATGGACGGAGGGCAAATGGAACTTTAGATCCAACGTTGTATATTGAATCCGACAACAAGTTATTGCGATTTGAAATGTTGCGTTTACGCTTTTCGACGCGTATTTCATTTGGGGATGTCAAAAAACTGCTGGAGGGCAAACCTGTCGAAGGGCCCGGGGTGCCAGGTCGGCCAAAGGATACACGTGATAAGTTTGAAGACCTCCTCAGCTCCTTTTCGATCAGCCACGAATTTGGCGTAGTCCGGATGGGAGTCAATGGACCGGATGTCAACATGGTCACCACCAATAGTATCAACATGGTTGGAGGGATGGAGATCACACCTAATTGGTCCATTTACTTCGGCAACATCGGGTATGACTTCATTTCCAAGCAAATCACCTATCCCGATATCGGATTGTCCAGAGATCTGCATTGCTGGCAGCTTTCCTTCAACTGGCAGCCTACACGGGGCACTTACGCCTTTAACATCAATGTCAAGCCTGGAACGTTTGACTTCCTCAAGGTGCCATACAAGCGGGGCAACTACGACTCCTCAGGCGGGTTTTAACCATCCTGTCCTTTTGTCTTACTTTTGTACCGATACTATAGCCATGCGTACCGCACTGATGTATATGCTTGTTCTTCTTCCGCTTCTCATGACGGGACAAAGAGACAAGTGTGATGTTGATCAGCGGTTTGATCTCACGCCAGAGAATCCGCGGTATCAGACTTTCCTAAATCGCATTGAGCAGGGCATCACATCCGGCCAAATTGAAACGCGAACTCAATCTTATATTCCAGTCGTCATCCATGTTGTGATGCGAGAGCCTCTGCAACCTGTCTCTATAGCGCAGGCACTTCAGCAACTGGATGTACTCAATGCTGATTTTGCAGGACTTGGAAATAATATTGGTGCACTACGTGATGAATTCCGTTCGCTCGTGGGTGATGCGCAGATGAAATTTTGTCTCGCGACTATTGATCCGGAAGGGCAGCCCACAAGTGGTATTACACATACGACCACTACAATCCAGGATATTGCATTACAAACAGGAGAATTTGGCAGGATTGCTATTCACTGGGATGAACTTGGTGGTAAGACCGGTTGGGATCCTACACGATATATCAATATATGGATAGGGGAGTATGGAGGCATATTGGGATCCGCGAGTTTCCCGGGTATGGCTAACTATCCGGAAGAAATCGGACTGATCATCGATCCTAAGTACTTTGGTTCTATTGGCGCTGCTGGTAATTCAGGTTTCTATAGTGGCGGTCACACGCTCACACATGAGATGGGCCATTTCTTTGGATTGAAACATATCTGGGGCCAGGGTACAGGTGAAGATTGTAATGACAGTGATGATATTGATGATACGCCCAATGCAGCAGGCCCTTACTATGATTGTCCACAAGGCTTGCAGGAGAGTTGCGGTACGAGTGATATGTATCAGAATTTTATGGATTTCACAGATGATCGATGCCTTGCCGCTTTTACGCATGACCAGGTGATGCTGATGCAAACCACTGCGGCTGTATATTATCCTGATCTGGATGTTGAAGGGTCATGTAATGCAACCGCAGATACCTTTGATACATGGTATGATCAACTTGTGTGGTCCTATGACCAGGCATCCGGGACCTATGTGATATACAATACGGAAGGTTGGATGGGGAAAATAGAAGTTCAGGTGTATAGCGTTGATGGAAAGCTTGTACTTGAAGATGAGTGGGAAGATCAGTTGAGTTATTTGCTTGATCTCAGTAATGTGGCGGCTGGAGTTTATGTGGTGAGATTGGTTTCGGGTGAGGAAGAGTTCGTACGAAAAATTGTGAGTGGTGAGTAGCGGTTGCTGAGCTGCGCCGCACTGAGCGGGAGGACAAGGATGTGCGTGAGGCAGTCGAAGTGTAGCACAAGGCTGCGTGAGAGCAGGTCGAAGCATGAGTTGTGAGTGGCTAGGAAAATCTAAACGTTGCGACGTTGCGTCTTAGCGCGAGACTTTAATGTGAATTGTGAGTTGTGAATTGTGAGTTGTGAGTGTCTTGTAGTTCAATTTAAGTGATTATGAAAAAGAGCATATTAATACTGTTGACAGGAATACTTGTGAATAGTGGGTGTCATTTGTCAAAGACATCCAATGCGGCACCTGATGCTGAACCGCAATGGGAGCCGTGGGTGATCAAGTATGAGCGGGGTCCGTGTTTTGGGCAGTGCCCGGTGTATGAATTCTATTTGCTGGAGGATAACAGTGGATTGATCGAAGTCAAGCAAAACCTGTTGGAGCCGGGATGGTACCATGCAGACCTGGATCAGGAGGCTGTACATGAGATCCTGATGGACATTGAACCCAGGACGTGGTGGCGCGAGGACATCAGTGGACTGCCGGAAATAGCAGACCTGCCCTCTATGAGTATGATCTATAAGCACAAGGATGGATTGCGGAGGTTTGCCGTCAAGGGCAGGATTTCAGATCCGGTCTCCAGGGTGTTTCAGAAAGTAGAGCATCTCGTCAGGGAATCAAGATGGACCATCACGACCATGCGGCCACTTGTACCAGACCTGCCTGAACCAACCGATGTGATTGTACAACTCAAGGATGGTGTCGACGTACAGTTGTGGATGAAGAAATATTCAACCTTTGGTATCAAACTAAAAAAGCGAATCACCCCTCATCAGCAATATTTTGTAGTGACGAAGCATCCGGAGATGGGTTCTTCCAATGATTTCTTCCAATATCTCAAGCTTGACGACGAAGTGGTGGAAGCGCAATGGGACGAAGAGCTGTCTCCGAGGTGATAGGCAAGGAGCAAGGAGCGAGGAGCAAGGGGACTGTCAGGAGAAAGGATGTACTTTGTTTCACATAACATTTGTTTTTTGTAAAAAAACAAATGTTATCCGTAGCCTCTGGCTGCGGATGGTAAAATCAATAGAAATATTTGCCCTGATTTAAACATTCACAGGAGCCTCCTGGCTCCGGGTAATAATCAAGTTATGTTTCAACAACGACTAACTGTCCTTTGCGGACTGAAGACTGGCGACTGCCCACTGCCCACTGCCCACTGCTCTATGCCTCTGCTTTTTTTAGTATCATTGTAGCCACAACCACACTGCATGCCTACTGCCATCATCATCATCTTCATCGGGATCTTCATCTTCTGGGGGCATTACCTGGCGGCGATCTTTGAGAAGAGGGGCATACCGGATGTATTAGGGTTGATGTTGATCGGCATGCTGATTGGTCCGATCACGGGGCTTGTAGACCCATCTTCATTTGATACGTTTGGAAAATTGTTCAGCCACCTGGTCCTGGTTTTCATTCTCTTTGAGAGTGGCACGGATCTCAAGATCTCGGAGGTTAAGAAATCATTTCGGGAATCAGCAGGTATTACGGTCGTTGGCTTTTTTGTGACGTGGGCAGTATTGTCTTCACTGACCTATGTGATCTTTCATATTCCGATCCTGGCTTGTCTATTTATCGGTGCCGCTTTAGGGGGTACTTCGTCGGCTGTCGTAGTAGGACTGGTGCGAAGGATTGCGGTGACCCCCAAGACTTCCACTACGCTCATTATGGAGTCAGTGGAGACGGATGTGTTTACCCTGGCTATACCGATCAGTATCCTTGGGTTGATGATCACAGGGACTATTGAAATCAATATGATCCTTTCCCAATTTGTCGCGTCTTTGATTATTGCCCTCATGATCGGTGTTGGTGGTGCGTTTCTGTGGTCAGTCATCATCAATAGATTTCCGGATCTCAAGAGCACAAAGTTTTCAACACCTGCTTTTCTATTGATCCTCTATGGTATCACGGAGTACCTCAACTTCAGCGGTCCGCTCACAGCCTTATCCTTTGGTATCGCTATCGGCAACCTTAAATATTTTGAGCCTCGCTTCCTGGAGAAAATCATTCCGGACCAGGCCATCATTTTGCCTGAAACGGAGCGGTCCTTCTTCAGCGAATTGGTTTTCCTTTTACGGATTTTCTTTTTCCTATTTATTGGTATGAGTATCAAGATCGATCGTATGGATTGGTTGTTGTGGGGAGCAGTGATGACGCTGGCCCTATGTCTGGTCCGTATCATGTACGTACCTCTTGTAGTTCCAAAATCTACACCGCTGCTTGACAAAGCGGTAATCTCCAGTATGATTCCTAAAGGTTTGGGTTCAGCAGTAGTCGCGACGCTTCCGTTTCAGAGTGGAGTGGCTAACGGAGATATCATCCAGGCGATTTGTTTTTCATTGATTCTTTTCAGTACCGTATTTACAGTGCTGTTTTTCTCCCTGATCAATACAGGTGTGAGTTTGCCGTTTTATCGTTTGATCTATGGAAAGGACAAAGAAGTTAGTAGTGAGCAGTTAGAAGCTAGCAGTTTAGAGTCTGTTCCAGAGGATTTAGGGGCAAAGTGAGCAGTTTTCAGTCGGCAGTTTTCAGTCAGCAGTCCGCAAATTGTAATTTCAATTTTAAAAGGTAAATCTAATTGAATAGCCCGACTTTCAAGTCGCGGGGAATAGGTGTAATCCCAAGCCCAATCTTGAATTATGAAATCTATAATTGCCACGGCTTTCAAGCCGTGGTGAAAGAGGCAGAAAGCACCGGGCTTTAGCCCACATATAGATTCCTGGTAGTGGCTAAAGCCGCATTTATCTGCATTTTTTACCCCATGCTAAAGCAAGGGGCAATTAGATATTAATCTAATAAATCATGAATTTTATTGAATAGCCCCGACTTTCAAGTCGCGGGGAATAGAGTCAGTTTTCAGTCATGATATACATTCCCAAAAAAGTAAGCGAGAGTCCGATCAACACACTCGCCAGCACATACGTCACGGCATATCCATACTGGCCATTGTTAAACAAAGTCACCGTTTCGTTAGAGAAAGCAGAGAAGGTTGTAAATCCACCGAGTACGCCGGTAGCCAGAAACAATCGCCATTCTTTGGGGAAGGCCCATCGCTCAGCATAGCCATACAATAGTCCGATACAAAAACAACCGATGACATTGACCAGCAAGGTGCCCCAGGGGAAGCCGTGCGGGTATTTGTGAAGCAAGGGGAAGGATACCAGGTACCTCAGCGCTCCGCCGATGAAGCTGCCCATGCCGATGAGGAGGAGGACTTTTAAACTCATACCCAAAAGTAAGAAGTTTCTACTTCTACCGACGACGGCTAAAATTGTGTTTTAGCAATACATGCAATTTATCGCAAATCCAGTTCCTGGAAGTGTGCCAGCTTGCCTTCATAAAACAGCAACAGGTAATAGAATTCCTTTTCCATTTGCGATGTGTCCGCTTCGAGATATT
>DATHZY010000377.1:0-2798 GCA_035458325.1 Saprospiraceae bacterium
TGACGGACACTGAAAAAATGGTGGAAGCTGCCGAAGCGCTATACGGACCTTATCAATGGGAAAGGTATGATCTCATTGTATTGCCTCCTTCCTTTCCTTTTGGCGGCATGGAAAATCCGCGTCTTACATTTGCCACACCAACCATTCTTGCCGGTGACAAATCATTGGTCGCACTCATCGCGCATGAGCTCGCGCACAGCTGGTCAGGCAATCTCGTGACCAATGCTACCTGGAACGACTTCTGGCTAAATGAAGGCTTCACTGTTTACTTCGAGCTCCGTATCATGGAAGCGTTGTATGAAAAATCATACACCGACATGCTTGCCAGCCTTGGTTATCAAAGCCTGAAGGCAACAGTTGCAGACCTGACACCAAGAGAAACGCATCTCTTCCTGGACCTTGCCGGAAAAAATCCGGATGATGGCATGACCGATATCGCGTATGAAAAAGGTGCGCATTTCCTCCTTATGCTGGAAGAGAAAGCCGGTAGAGAAACCTTTGATGCATTCCTGAAATCATACTTCAAGGATCATGAATTTCAATCCATGACCACAACCGCTTTCCTGGAATATCTGGATGAAAAGCTGATCAAACCCAATAAGCTGGAGGTCAATGTGGATGAATGGGTCTATGGCCCGGGCCTCCCGGCAAATTGCCCTGTCGCATCCTCTGAAAGATTTACTAGCGTGGATGTCCAGGCTGCTAATTTCATCAAGGGACAACCTGCGCCATCGCTCAATATCAACGGATGGACCACACAGGAATGGCTTCATTTCATCCATGCGTTACCGGATAGTCTTTCTGCGGCACAAATGAAAGATCTGGATTCTGCTTTCGGCTTTACAAAATCAGGCAATAGTGAAATACAGGCAGCATGGTATAAACTTGCTATCCATCAAGGTTATGGAAAGGAAATTGTGCCCGCTATTCGCCAGTTCTTAGTGGAAGTAGGACGTCGCAAATTCCTCACCCCCCTTTACACTGCTATGCTGGAAAATGACATGAAGGAAGAAGCACAAGCCATCTACAAGGAAGCACGACCTAACTATCACAGTGTCGCATACAATACGATGGATAAGCTATTTAGTGAGGCGAAAGATTAATGTAGGCGAAGGCTGATAATCATAAAATGATCGATGATTGCAAATCATCGATCCAAGTGCCGTAGGCACGACCGATATTGTTGAGCGGGGTTTTATCCCCGCTAAAAAAGGCCAGCCTACTTTGGTGCTACCATGTAATAAACCCCCGTGGTTAGAAAATTCCTTACCCACGGAATATTACGTATCAGTGCATTTTGAAGCCTGGGTTTTACACCAAACTTATACTGATAGATCGGATTAAATAAGTAATGCTGTTTGGCAACAGTCCGTAACCTGTTGGCCCGAAGACATTTTTCAAATCGTTCAATGCTGATACCTGTTGATTTTACTTCCATGAGATCTGTTATGGTCACCTGTTTCTCGCCTGCGAGCTTCAAGACTCCTTTATAGAGAAAGGATGGCAACAAGTGGAAGTATGGCAGCTTACTCAACAGCTTGCTCTTACAGACTTGCTGATGACCTCCATAGGGCATTTGCCAGGGTGGAAATGCAAAGAAGATATAGCCATCTTCCTTGAGGAACATAGTGAGCTGTGAAATAAACTCCAACTGGCCCGGAATGTGTTCAATGACATCCTTCAGGATGACCAGGTCATACTTTCCACCAAGATCATGCTCCGGATCAATATCAAAAATATTGCGGTTTACAAATTCAATTCTTCCTTCCGCCAGCGCTGTTTCGTGGTACTTTTTGGCTTGTTCAATCCTGGTCGATGATAATTCAATACCTGTGCAAAAAGCGCCCTCTTCAAGAAAGCACTTTAACACACCTGCTTCTGCACAACCAATTTCCAATACACGTTCCCACTTCTTTCCAGGCGCATGCTTTTCCAGCATCGGAAGTATATAGTCTTTCGTCACACGGTACTGCATATCAAAGTACCGGTCCTTGTCTGTATGAAATTCGTACATCAGTGGCCTTTAAATGCAGGCTTACGTTTTTCAATAAAGGCACCCGTACCTTCAAGGAAATCCGCGCTATCTGCTATTTCTCCAAAAGTACGTGCTTCCATTGCATAACCATCAACGCCCGGCAGAAACTGGCTATTGACACATCGGATCACCCCTTTCAGAGCTAACGGACCTTTCGTGATGATCTTAGCTGCCAGCTCTTTCGCCTTGTCGAGAAGTTGTTCCGGCTCTACTACATAATTAGTCAAACCAAGTCGCAGTGCTTCATCCGCTGCAACCATATCACCAGTCATGAGCAACTCCATGGCCTTTCCTTTGCCAATCAACTGAACAAGCCTTTGTGTACCTCCATAACCTGGAATGATCCCCAGGTTTACTTCAGGTTGCCCAAAGCGTGCCTTTGTGGAGGCGACCCTGAAATGACAAGCCATCGCCAGTTCACATCCACCACCAAGCGCGAAACCATTAACAGCAGCAATCACAGGCAAATGGAAGTCTTCAATCAACCGGAATATTCTTTGACCCTTTGTACTCAGGCGTTCAGCATCTGTGCTATTGAGTCCATGCAATTCCTTGATGTCAGCACCTGCCGCAAAAGCCTTTTCACCCGAACCGGTGATGATGATACATCCTGCTTCGTGTTGCTTGAAATCTTCACCAAAAAATGCATTTAGTTCATCAAACATCAATGCATTGAGTGCATTCATGGCATCTGGCCTGTTCAGGCGCAGGACAAGGACATTATCTGCAATGTCTGTCAACAAAGTCTCATATGCTTTCATGA
>DATHZY010000378.1:0-2277 GCA_035458325.1 Saprospiraceae bacterium
GCAGCAGGTGCCTTCAATAATATTGGAGCAGGAACGATTGTCACCGGTGATGTAGGTACCCATGTAGGTGCATTCAACGCATTTCCTCCTGGCATATTGATCGGCAATCAACATGTAGCCAATGGCGTCTCAGCTCAGGCCGCGGCAGATGTCCTGGTCGCCTATAGTTATCTGGCCAGCCTTACCTGCGGTCAGGTCATCGGTACCACATTAGGCAATAACCAGGTCCTGACACCAGATATTTATTGCACAGGAGCAGCAACCACCCTCAATGGAAATTTAATCCTGGATGCAGAGAATGATCCGAATGCCATCTTTATTTTCCAGATCGGGGGCGCACTCTCAACAAGCACCTTTTCAAATGTCAGCCTGATCAATGGCGCATCGCTATGCAATGTATTCTGGCAAATAAACGGCGCATTTTCTTTAGGAGATGGTTCTGTTTTCAATGGTACGATTATCGCCAGTGGAGCACTCAGTTTGTTACAGGGAGCCTCTTTATTTGGCAGGGGACTTTCTACCGCAGGTGCCATCTCCCTGATGGACAATATAGTGACGATTCCATCCTTATGTAATACAGGTCCAAATGCCTATGACAATTGCTCCGAAGTGGAAATCATCCTCCTGGATGAGACGAGTGAACTGCTCTGCGATTCATTCCTGACCAGAAGGGTTACCCGGACGTATGTAGCCAGGGATGCAAGCGGTAACTTATCAGATCCTTGTATTGTGAATTTTTATCTCGAACGGATTGATTTTTCCCTGATCCAATTTCCGGATTCATTGACGATTGCCGGTGGTGATGCACTCCAATGTGATGAGCCATTTGCAGATACTGACCAGGATGGAATTCCTGATCCGCAGGATGATTTGCTTTTACCGGGAACAGGTGTTCCAACGATCAACGGAGTGGCTATTTACCCTGATTTTATCGGTTTCTGTAATGCCCTGGTCACCTTTGAAGATGTTGTATTCCCGCCTATCGGCTGCGTGCAGAAAATCATGCGTGTGTGGACCGCCCGCGAATGGCATTGCATGGGTGAAACGGATACCTTATACATTCAGTTGATTGAAATCATTGATGATGAAGGACCAACGATCACCTGTCCTGCTAGTTTTACCAATACAACCTCAGGTCATTCCTGCACAGCTAATATCCTGTTGCCACCGGCCATTGTCGATGATGCATGCAGTGATATTGTTACGGTGAGCGTTGCCTATCCTGGTGGCTTTAGCCCAACCAATGGTGGTGTTTATGTTTCATTGCCGGTGGGGGTTAACATCATCACCTACACGGCTTATGATGCGTGCTATAATTCTTCCTCCTGTACGATGACCATTACCGTGGCCGATCTTACACCTCCAATCCCGGTTTGTGATGAACATACGATCGTGTCCCTGACAATCGGTGGTGTGGACGGGTTGACAAAGGTGGATGCTTCTGTTTTTGATAATGGAAGTTACGATGGTTGTGGTCCCGTCACTTTCCAGGCAAGCAGGATGGATTCATGCATTGATTTTGACTGGACGACAGAAGGCGCGGGCGTGGATGAAATACCTAACGGAGTAATCGATAGCCTGGACAGGGGAACCGTTCTACGGCCTCTGGTTCCTTTCGCTTGTTGTGATGCAGGTGCAGGGCCTATCATGATCTTACTGGTCGTAACGGATGTTTCCGGAAATACAAATTCGTGCATGGTCGAAGTTGAAGTGCAGGATAAGATTCCACCGGTTCTTACGTGTCCTGAAGACATCACGATCAGTTGTGAATTCCCGCTTAATCTGGACAACCTCGATGTGTTCGGTGGAGTGACACAAAATGGACATCCAGTGGAGTTTTGCGTATATGATCCGGAAAATCCCGAAGCCAATCTCCAGGGATTTGTATGCGGACTCGGAGGAGTGGTGATTGACAACTGCGGTGTTGATATCCGTGTAGAGGTCGATGCCGATATCAACCAATGCGGTCTTGGTGTGGTGACCCGCACATTTATTGCCTCCGATGCGAATGGACAGCGAACATGTCAGCAACGCATATATATTGAGGACTTCAATCCGCTCGAAGGGAGAGTAATTGATTGGCCGGATGATTATATAGGAGCAGAATGTAGCGAAGGAACAGATCCTGAGGACCTGCTTTACCCATACGACAATCCAAGATTTGAAGATGATGCATGCAGCATGCTTGCCATGAGCTATGAAGACGTGATCTTTGAATTTGCTGACGGCGCCTGCTTTAAGATTGTGCGTACCTGGAAGGTTATTGACTGGTGCCTG
>DATHZY010000379.1:0-7645 GCA_035458325.1 Saprospiraceae bacterium
ATGATATTTGTTGAGTCCAGCCTGCCCCCGAGGCCGGTTTCGATAACAGCGATATCCACTTTTTCATTCCTGAAAAAATCAAAGGCCATGGCTAATGTGATTTCAAAGAAAGAAGGTTGGATAACCGTCCATTTCTCCTTATAGTTTTGGACGAAACGAATGACCTCATTTTCTCCGATCATTTCCCCGTTGACTTTTATCCGTTCACGAAAATCAACGTAATGAGGAGAGGTGTACAAGCCAACTTTTTGGCCTGTAGCCTGGAGCACGGAAGCGATCATGTGCGAGGTACTGCCTTTGCCATTCGTGCCGGCAATGTGAACAGTGGGATATCCGGTTTGTGGCTGTCCCAACATTTCACAGAGCATCCTGATATTGGTGAGATCTTTCTTGATGGCTGCATCGCCCACCCGCTGGAACATGGGAAGGGATGAAAACAGGAAATCAATCGTTTGTCGGTAGTTCATGATTCGTCCTTGAAGCGTGTCCAATCCCGGTTACAGGTTTTATTTACCTTCGTCATAAATACAAACCATATGAAACTGATTTTCCTTTACCTGCTTTCCGGATTGATATTTATATCCTGCAAAGAAACCACTAATCCTTCAAGTTCACTCTCTGAAGAAACGATACGCAGGCATATCATCAACCTTGCATCTGATGAATTCCAAGGCCGCAAGCCGTTTACAGCAGGTGAAGAAAAAACGCTTTCATATCTTCAGGAAGAAATAGAGAAAATCGGTCTCAAGCCAGGAAACGGTGATTCCTTTACCCAGGATGTACCTATGATAGAAATCTCGGGGCATCCCTCAGAAACGATGGAACTCACCGGTCCTAAGAATGTTTCTCTAAAACTGAGAGATCAATATGTAGCATTCACTCAAAGGCCAGTCGAAGAAATCAATCTGTCGGGGTCTGAACTTGTATTCTGCGGCTATGGTATTGTAGCACCGGAGTATGGGTGGAACGACTATGCCGGTCTGGATATGAAAGGAAAAACGGCATTGGTACTTGTCAATGATCCTGGGCTAGGTGGGGAGGACAGTACCTTTTTCAAGGGTAATACCATGACTTACTATGGTCGATGGACCTACAAGTATGAAGAAGCTGCAAGGCAGGGAGCGGCGGCTATCATGATCATCCATGAAACCACGATGGCAGGATATCCGTGGGCTGTTGTCCAGGGTGCTGGAAGCGGTGCAAAACTTAATCTTAAATCGCTTGGCTATACGCCGTGTGAACTGCAAGGCTGGATTTCCCTTGATGCGGCAAAAGAAATATTCAGCTCAGCCGGACTCGATCTCAGGGAATCCATGATGGCAGCACGAAAGCCAGGCTTCAAGGCCCTACCACTCCCCTACACCGTCGGTGCAAGCATCAGGAATGACATCAGGGAAAATGTATCCAAAAATGTAATTGCCATGATTCCCGGTACGGACCAAAAGGATGAATACATTATTTTTTCTGCGCATTGGGATCACCTGGGTATCGGTGCTGTCGTGGATGGAGACTCCATCTACAATGGGGCAAGGGATAATGCATCAGGTACAGCTGCATTGTTGGGCATCGCAGAGGCTATGGCTAAATCAGGTCCTTTCAAACGAAGCATCGTGTTCCTTTGGGTCACGGCTGAGGAGCAAGGACTGCTGGGCTCTGCCTATTATGGTGCTTATCCGGTTTTCCCACCTGCCAAAACGGTGGCAAACCTGAACATAGACGGCATGGCGTCCTATGGAGAGATGAATGACCTGAGCGTGATTGGTTTTGGACAAAGTGACCTGGAAGCCTATGCAGCACGATGGGCTGAAAAACAAAACAGATATATCCTTCCTGACCAGGAACCTGAAAAGGGATATTTCTTCAGGTCCGATCATTTCAATTTTGCCAAAATAGGTATACCTGCCTTATATGCCGAAGGTGGTTTTGATCACCGCACTAAAGGAAAGGAATATGCCAAAGAGAAATCAGATGAATACCGCACCACAGCCTATCATCTGCCTGGTGACGAATACGATGCTGCAACGTTTGAGTTAGGTGGAATCATGCAGGATGCTGAACTATACATGAACGTGGCCACTGAACTGGGCAATAACCAGGATTGGCCTAAATGGAAACCGGGTTCAGAGTTTAAAGCTATCAGGGATTCAGATAAACAGTAAACAGGAGGTAACCATAAACACTTATAAAGTGGAAGCCCTATTTGGTGTTTAATGATTCCAGTTGAAAAACCATTAAGGGAATGGACTGCTGGTAGGACATTTCCTTCGCTCTGTTTTTCTCAAATATTTCATCAAACCAGCTGCGTCGTTGAGAAAGAATGGCCAGCAGGTCAATTTTCTTTTCAACCATGCATGCTTCCAGGCCTTCATTGATATCTTTATTGACGACACAATGGCTGGTCATTTTTTTATCCTGCAGCCACGGCTCATAGAATTTCTTCATTTGTTCCTGTGCTTCGCCATTGGATGTGGTGTCCACATGGATCACATGCAAATGGCTGCCCATGAGGTCGCGAAATTTTCTCAACGCTTCGATAAGCACTGCATCATCCTTACTGAAATTAGTGGCGACCCCGATATGGTCAATGAGACCATCAAATTCTGCATCCGTAGGTACCACAATAACGGGACAATGCGCTTCTTCCATGACTTTGCCGGAAATGGTTCCAAAGAAGAAGGCCTCCATCATACCGGCACCAGTTGCGCCCATGACGATGAGGTCCGCTTTGTTTTTATTGGCAGTACGTAGTATGGCAGACACGGGAGCACCTTCTTCCAGGACATGCACCATCGGTACATGGTAATAGCCATTGTCGGTGGCTATATCCCGGAGAACAGGAATCTCGTCTTCATAATTTTCGAACTCCTCCAGGTCTATTGAATCATAGACTTCTCTCAGGACACCAGGCAGGTTGAAATCACTGATATCGGGTCTGTCGAAAGCATGTAATGTAATGACTGAGGCGCCCAGGTGGTCTGCTATCTGTAAAGCAAAGATGAACGCATTTTCCGCCGTGTCGGAGAAGTCCGTCGGATAAAGGATTTTTTTCATTAATGGTTTTCCATTTTCAACACAAAAGGCTTCAAACGAGTGTAATGAGATTGCTAAAATAGTATAAAGAGATGATTCACCAAATAAAACCATTTCCCGGCACTTCATCAACCCTAAATCTCCGGTATCCGATCGATCCTCTGAAAAAAAGTAATTTTATCCCATGTTAAAAACCGGAATTTTCCTTTGCCTGATGGCTACGATCATCCTGCTTGGATTAACCTTGCCTGTAAACCCAGCCGGACCCAGGGGCGGGCCAGTTCCTTTAACCCAAAAAGTCGCCCATTCATCACATTGCAGCGGATGCCATGGCGTAGATGAAACCGGTCTGGCGCTTGTCGATTCAGATGGCAATGATGTCAGTATATTCGATGACTGGCAGATCAGCATGATGGGATTGTCTGCCCGGGATCCTTTCTGGCGGGCTACCATGGCCCACGAGGTCAACCAATATCCATCAGCAAAACAAGCCATCGAATCCACCTGCCTTAAATGTCATGCACCCCTTGGCAGTTTTGAAGCAACCCGCAATAACCAACCATATTCATACGACATCATGCTTGGAGATAGCCTTGGATTGGATGGCGTATCCTGCAGTGCATGCCATCAACAACCGGCTGCCGGGCTCGGGACCGGGTTTTCAGGTAACTATACCCTGGACACCAACCGATTGATGTATGGCCATTATCCGAATCCCTTTAAAGGGCCTATGCAGATATATGTGGGTTTTGAACCAGAATTTTCTGACCATATCTATTCCAGCGGTGTGTGCGCCGGCTGTCATACCTTGATCACAGAAACACTTCAGCCCGATGGCACACCTTCCGGGAATTTCTTTGTTGAACAGGCTACCTATCATGAATGGCTCAATTCAATCTACCCGGCCCAGGGCAAAGAATGCCAGACCTGCCACATGCCTTTCATCAATGATGGGGTCATCATCGCGACTGATTTTGCGGCATTGGAACCAAGAGAGCCTTATGGATTGCACCAGTTTTTTGGTGCCAATACGGCCATGCTTGACCTCATGAAGGCGAATAAAGAAATACTTGATCTCCCTTCAGGCGAAAGCAGCCATGCCTGGGACGAGTCTATCAACAACAATAGGTTAAGCCTCTCCAGGGCTGCTGAACTCAGTGTGCCTTCCCTCTATATCGTTGATGACACCATGTTTTTATCGCTCATCGTAAAAAATAAAACAGGCCACAAACTACCTTCCGGCTATCCCAGCAGGTTAGCCTGGATAGAAATCAGCCTCAAAGAAAGTGATGGTCAGGATGCATTCTATTTGAATGGAGCGCTGGACACTGATGGCCATATTATCGGCAGAGATCATCCATTTGAACCACATCACCAGGTGTCCAGGTCCGCGGATGATGTACAGATTTATGAAATGGTCATGTCCGACCTGGGAGGCCATCTGACCACCCGCCTGAATGCCGCATTTAAACCATTAAAGGACAACCGCCTCTTACCAACCGGATTCAGAGCAGACCATGCTGTATTTGATACCGTGGCCACCTGGGGTAATGTCAATGAGGATATTGACTTTACCACAGCAAGTAATAATGGACTCGATAGAATTGAATACCGAATTCCACTTAATGGAAGAACTGGATTAGCAGATTTGTCTGTTTCACTTCGTTATCAGACCTTGCCGGCCAGATGGATGACCGATTTATTCAGTAACGATTCGGTTGAGGTGGTAGCTCAGTTCAAGTCCATGTATCAGGGCTACGAGGGTTTTCAAGAAGTGATTAATCAAATCGCTATAGACAGTATTGATCTTTCGACCACCTCTGTCAGTCCGATTGAAACCATTTCCATTTTCACCCTCTCACCGAATCCGGTGACAAACAATAAAATTCAAGTCAGGCTTTCTGCACCTTATGCATCCAGAACTAACCTTCATTACCGTATCATTGATATGAATGGCATGATCATACAAGAAGGCTCCATGGATGAAACCATTGACCTGAATCCGAGGATAACAGCGGCTGTCTATTACTTCGCGTTATTTGACCAAAACCGTCAGCTGTCCATAAAACCTTTTGTGGTCCTATAAACGCACTATTTTTTGGGTAGTCATCTTCCCATTGTGATTTATCCGAATCAGGTAAACTCCTGATGGATAATCTGACAAGTCAAATTGTATGGCATTGTTTTCAGCAGCGATGTTCTGCTGAACCAATACACGTACACCATCCATATGGAGTAATTCAACATCGCAGGCTCCTTCGGTTTTAATCGTTAATTGGATTAGACCATCTGTTGGATTAGGTGCTACAAAAATTGCCTGATCCTTGTCAGTTGGTTGTTGTATGGCCGTACCCAGATCAAGAACTGCTGTTGCAGGAACGAGTTCGGTATAACATTCCTTGTCGAGTGTGGAAATTTTCCAGTCATAGAAATAGTAGTAGAAATCTTCTCCGAAAGTAGAATTGTTGATTGACACCACACTCTGAATCTCATAGGGATAAACCACATTCTCAGATGACCTCCATAAGTATGGACTATTTGTTCCAAAACTCTGATTATTGATATCCGTGTTGGTCGTCATTGTATAACTACCTATGGGAAGTTCTACCTCCAGATCAATCACTGTCAACCCAGCTCCAAGGTCAATCTGGTACTCATAGAAGAAATCAAGTCCGTTATTGATATCGATACTCCTTGTCCCTACTGAATCGGTATATACTGTAATCTGATGCAGCGTGATTGGCTCCAGGACATCAAACAACTGGCCACCATTGACAAAGGCCGCATTATACTTGGTTAAGCCTTCGTGCTGTGACGGTCCTACCTGGAAATCTTCTCCTGCGATGATCGCAGCATTACGGGCATAGATGGTAACGGTATCTGTGAGATCGTCAAGCTGAATACTATTTCCGCTCCCAATCTGAAGGTTACCAAATGCATCAGAAAACCATTCGACATGATCGCCCGTAGCAGTCAGGATGGCTGATTCACCCGGCAAGAAAGTATCATTGGTGGTCACAACGGGTGCTGGAATAAGGAATTCAAGTTGGACGGTATCGGATTCCTGTATCTTACAATAACCTTCAACCTGTGCATAATACCCGCCAGTTGTGGTGGCTTCAATGGTCTGTGTTATTTCTCCGGTGGACCATGCATAAGAAAATGCTGAAGGCAGGCTTAGGAGAACAGATTCACCATCACATAATTGAGGTTTTGCAAAGTAAGTGATCGTCGGTCGGATCGTATCCGGATCCAATCCAACTTCAAGCGGGGAGGTTCGCACTGTGCACCCGTCGAGATCGGTGAGGGTTGCATAGTAGAGTCCCTCTTCCTTGATGATGAGAGAATCCGCAGTTGAACCATTACTCCATTTAATATTGGACAATTCGGAATCCAGGTGAATCGTGATCGAATCATTGTCACAGAGTACTACTAAAGGCTCCAGGATGTCTAAGGGGAGTTTCCAACAACCGCCCCTGGTGAGGGACCACGTTTTGTCAGTTCCAAGTTGGTTGTATTGCTCCCTCGTTCCATCAGGCCATCGTATGATCAGGCTATCATAGGTGGTTTGATCACCAAGGCCAAAAATGATACTATGTCCGCTGGATACGCCATACTGCTCGCCTCCGCGAACTTCCCTCACCTGGATACCCCAGGCTCCATAGAGTGAAGCAGTAGCACCAATAGCGGAAGGATTGCCTTCCGTATCCGTGAGCGTCATTCCCAGATAATGATTATCATTTTTCTCATTCAGAAAAAGGATATCCTCACGCAAAGCATCCGGATTGTTGAAGGGAATAACTCTCGATGCATATACATCTGTAAATCCATCATTGTTGAGGTCACCTAAGGCGAACGTTCCAAAAACCACATTACCGAATGGCGTAGTCTTTGTAAACGTCTTATCTCCGTTATTATGGTAATAATCCAGGCGGTCGCCACTCACGAGAATGTCCTGGAATCCATCATTATCAAAATCCCTCAGCATACCTTGCAATGGAATGCCTCCAATGTTCAGGCCAGTGCCGGGGGTAATATTGATAAATGTATCGTTGTTGATATTTTCATATAGTTCACTGATGACATCATGCTGCGTCTTAAACAGGTCGAGGTCACCATCATTATCTATATCTCCAAAATCTGCTGTCCAGGTCTGACGTCCATCAGCCAGTCCATAGTTAGCGGCATCTTCAATATAATTACCTTGTCCGTCATTGACAAAAATCACGTCGATCCTTCTTGGGTCAGAGGGACTGTTGACACCCTGGCGGCATTTGGCTATGTAGAAGTCACTGTCACCGTCCATATCAAAGTCGGTATACACTGAACCATAGTTCCCTGAATTGTCAGAAGGTGGAACGGTCACAAAATTAAAAAGGTCCTGCTCGACAAGTGTGCCAGTGCCATCATTGAGCAAGGTGTAGTTCAATCCATTATCATTGAGCATGACGACATCCACCCAGCCATCGTGATTAAAGTCGCCGGATGAAGCACCCTGTGAAAAGAAGGGGGTTACAATTATTTCGGTGAGATTAAAGGAATATGTATATGGAATACTATACAACACTTTAACCTCGTCATAGGAACCCACTGCAAGAATATCAACCGCGCCATC
>DATHZY010000380.1:0-3317 GCA_035458325.1 Saprospiraceae bacterium
AAACAGGACGCAAGAATCCTGGACAATCTCCCGGCAATAAACAAAATCGGCTTCGAAAACTTCATTACCATTGAGGATCGTAAAATATTGACTTTCCGTAGTACCCCAGCAATCAACCATACTGACTTCCAGAAATCCTAATAAACTTGGATCCTGCGTGGCCACATCTACTGAATAGTTACCGAAGGTATCCGTATAGGTACTGTATAATGCTGCTGAAGAATCGGCAAAGAATACGGAAACGATCAGATTCACCCCATACTGAGGGATGCCGGTCTCATTGGTCACTGTGCCATGCACATTGACATTCTGTGCCATGGCACCGAGCCATGACATTGCGGTAAGGAGGGTTAGTAGTAAAAGTTTTCTGTTGAACATACTGATAGACATTAAATTGGGTTTTAAATTAACCTGTTTCAAGCGTTAATACGAGGTTATGGCGGCGAAGGTTGGGGTTTGCCGGGATTTTTTTCACTTATTTTGTAAATAATGGCAACAATTCCACTGGCTGAGCGCATGAGGCCCCGATCCATTGCTGAAATCCTTGGCCAGGAGCACCTTTTGAGTGAGGGTGCTGTCTTGCTGAAGGCTATCAGGTCCGGAAGGCTGCCTTCTATGATCCTTTGGGGTCCTCCGGGAGTGGGTAAAACCACCTTGGCCAGGGTCATCGCCGGGGAGATGGGACGGTCGTTTATTCCCCTGTCAGCCATCAATAGCGGCGTGAAGGATATCAGGGATGCCATAGAACAGGCCAAAAAGCAACGATATTTTGACCGGCCGGGGCCGATTATGTTTATTGACGAGATCCACCGCTTCAGTAAATCCCAGCAAGACAGTCTGCTTGGAGCCGTGGAGGACGGCACCGTTACCTTGATCGGTGCTACCACCGAAAATCCTTCCTTTGAAGTCATCAGTGCGCTCCTCTCCCGAAGCCAGGTCTATGTACTCAAGCCGTTGGATGACGAGACGATGCGTAAACTCATCGCCCGGGCCATCAGCCAGGATGAGGAGTTGAAGAAAAAGAAGATCATCATCGAAGAAGATAATGCCTTGCTCCAAATCACCGGTGGTGATGCCCGGAAACTTCTATCTGCTCTCGAAATCGTAACAAGCCAGGATGAAGAACCCATCATCATCAATGATGAACGGGTCAAAGAAGCAATACAACAGAACATCGCCTTCTATGATAAAGGTGGTGACCAGCATTATGATATTATCTCGGCCTTTATCAAATCCATCAGAGGTTCGGATCCCAATGCCGCCATCTACTGGCTCGCGAGAATGCTCCATGGTGGTGAGGATATCAAATTTATTGCCCGCCGCATGGTCATCCTCGCTGCGGAAGATATCGGACTCGCCAATCCAAATGCCATCCTGCTTGCCCAGTCTTGCGCGGATGCCATACAGTTTGTAGGCATGCCCGAAGCAAGGATTATTTTAGCCGAAGCTGTCATCTACCTGGCGACCAGTGCAAAGTCCAATTCTGCATACGAAGCGATCAGTGCCGCGCTTCAAAAAGTAAATGAATCAGGCCCACTTCCAGTACCACTTGCCTTGCGAAATACACCAACGCAATTCATGAAAAACCTGGGCTATGGCGCAGGTTATCAATACAGCCATGCCTACGATGGAAATTTTGCACGCCAGGAATTTATGCCCGATGAAGTGGCCGGAACCTCCTTCTATCATCCTGGAAACAATAAGCATGAAAAAGACATCGAAGCCAAGTTGAAATACTGGTGGGGTGATAAATATATAAGTGAAGAGTGAAGAGTGAAGAGTGAAGAACGAAAAATGCAAAATGAAAAATGCAAAACGAAAAGTAAAAAGAGGTTAAGGCTGAGGCGAAGGCGAAGTAATAAAAGCCCTGAAGGGGCGCACGAGTAGAAAGGGGTTTAGCCCCTGATGTGAAGAGTGAAAAGTGAAAAGTGAAAAGTGAGCAGTAAGGAGTTAGCAGTTAGAAGTTTTATATTTGCCCATCACAAACTCACCACTGAATACCAAATACTGATTACCGCTTACTGATTACAGAATACTGATTACTGACCACTGACCACTCACTGAAAATGATAGTATATAAATTCGGAGGCACCTCCCTCGCTAATGCAACGCGGATGAAATCCGTAGCCGACCTCGTCACCAGGGATGATGAACAAAAAGTTGTAGTCCTTTCTGCGGCTTCGGGTACGACAGACACCTTGATCCGGCTTTCTGCAGCCAGCGCAGAAGAAGGTGAACTCATCATCCAGGGCATGGAGGCACAGTATCAGCAGTATGTCAATGAACTGTTCGACTATGCGGACTGCAAACAAGCAGCAGAGCGGTTCCTGGAATATACTTTTTCTTCCCTGCGAGAAGCCCTTGGCAAATCACTCCCCCGGGATGAAAAGTGGTTTGTGGCATATGGTGAAATCATGTCTACTTCACTGTTTAGCCTTCTCCTCGTAGAGCGTGGCATCAGTTCTGCGTATCTCGCTGCTCTTGACTTCATGCGCATCCGGGAAGGTGAACCGGATATGGAGGCAATCAAAAAATTACTTCCTGAAATCATGGAGGCGGCAGGTGATGTCAAAATCTACATTACCCAGGGTTACATCTGTCGTAATGAACATGGTCAAATCGATAATCTCCGACGTGGTGGTAGTGATTACTCTGCCACGATCATCGGAGCGGCATTGCTCGCTGATGAAATACAGATATGGACAGACATAGATGGTGTGCATAATAATGACCCACGCATCGTGAAGAAGACAAGCCGCATCGATGAACTGAGTTATGCTGAAGCAGCAGAGCTTGCTTACTTCGGTGCCAAGATCCTCCACCCTCTTTGTGTGCGACCTGCCAGGGAAACCGGTGTCCCCATCAAATTGCTCAACACGCTCAACCCGGAAGCTGAAGGCACGATCATCCATCGTGAAAACCTCGCTGAAAAAGGCGGCGTAAAAGCAGTAGCTGCAAAAGACGGTATCATCGCGATCAATATCCGCTCCTCCCACATGCTCATGGCCCACGGTTTCCTGAGAAAGATCTTCGAGGTATTCGAACACCATAAGACCTCCGTCGATATGATCACAACTGCAGAAGTCGCAGTAAGTCTCACTATCGATGATGCAACCCATCTCGACAACATTGTCGCTGAACTCCAGGATTACGGAACCATCACGGTCGAAAAGGGACAAACTATCATTTGCGTAGTCGGCGCATTCCGCAAAGAAGATGCTGGCATTGCCGTGCAGGTGCTTAATCCGCTCAGGGATATTCCTATCCGCATGATTTCGTCAGGCGGAAGTGAAAGCAACATTTCCGTATTGATCGAT
>DATHZY010000381.1:0-3242 GCA_035458325.1 Saprospiraceae bacterium
GCCAGTGCTGCAGATAATGCAGGAAAGCATTTGTCCAGGGGACTCCCTCTTGTTTGATGGAGAATGGTTATTAGAAGAAGGACAATATAATTTTATACATACCGACCCGGTAACGCTGTGTGATACGCTGCTTGATGTATACATCACGCATTATGTTGCGCCGGTCATGTCGGGTGAAGTGACCTGGAGTTGTATTGACTTTGGTTCTATACTCATTGATCCGACAGGCGCATCACCACTTGTTATCAAATGGGAGGGGCTCACGGGTGATACATTAGTTACCCAATTACCTGAAGGCACATACATCGTCCATGTCACGGATGCTCACCAATGCACGACTTCCGATACGTTTGAAATCGTGGCGAGCGAACTCTTGTCATTCTCACTGGAGGATCACTACCTGATTCCGGAGGGGGATAGTATCCAGGTGCAGGTAGAGGGTGATATTGATCAACAAGGCCTTGTTTTTTCATGGCAGCCTCCAGGATTATTTCAGTGCACTACATGTCCATCGACATGGTTCAGCACTCCTGCGGATACGATGATCACCGTCAGCATCACAGACATCAATGGGTGTGTGTATACCTTAAGCGCTTTAGTGAATTTGTATGCGACACTGCAAGGACATGTCTACATCCCCAATACCTTTTCGCCCAATAGTGATGGCTTCAATGATACCTGGCTGATCTCTGTTAATGGCGATGATGTTTGGATAGAGGAGTTAATGATTTTTGACCGTTGGGGTACAATGGTGTATTTCACCAATGAGATGGAGCTGGCTTCCTTTCAAGGATGGGATGGAACCTTCAATGGTCAACAGCTCAATCCTGCAGTCTTTACATACATCGGTCGTTTGAGATCGGCGGATGGACAGGAGGTGCGGGTGAAGGGGGATGTGACGTTGGTAAGGTAAAGAGGTTACCATTATTGTTTTTTCTAACAACTCACCCCCGTCCCCTCTCTTTTTGCTGCGAGATTTATGGTACGCAAATGTTTTTTCTGAAGAGAGGGGTGATATGATTTAACATTAGACTTTGTTCTGCCAATTATTTTAAAAGTTATATCATAGAGCTCCCCTCTCTTTTGGAAAGTCATATTCGTATGTAAAATAATTTCTTAAGAGAGGGGCCGGGGGTGAGTTGTGCAGGAGCATTGATTTATTCAAAACACCCACTACTTTCAAATGTAGGAATCGCTGGGTTATATACACCCTCCTCGCCTTGTACTGGAAACTGGCATCCTGTATCGGAGATCGGATCTTCTTCTCCTGAGTCCAGACAACGATAATTACACACCTTTCCTTGCAGCGTGGCGATGGTACCGTCAAGTGCTTCGACCTCCATGACTATGGAGTATACACCATTTTTGTATTGATTATTGACTGTGCCATCCCATGCGTAAATAAAATTATCAAGGGGGATATTTTCTGAAAACAATACCGATGTGCCTTCTTTATCGCTGATGCGAAAACTGTGAATCTGCTTGATGTGTTCATCACCAAAAATGACAAGACGATCATTGATGCCATCTCCATTGGGTGTAAACACATTGGGCACATAGACATGGCCGTTGCCCACCGTGGCATTGATAGCAGGTGTATCACAACACCCATCAAGGGGATTAGAATTATCATCCTTCTTGCAGGCAAAGAGGAAAGCGGTGCACGCGATGATCAAATAGGAATAGTGTGACAAGAAGGATGTTGGCTGTGTCATATGGTTTCAGTATTATCCGATAGTTCTTCAAACTTTGCTTTCATGGTTGGATTGCCATGCGTTAATTTTTTAATGGTCAAGTCTTCAGCTTTGTTATTGGCAAGGCGAAGATTGTTTTCGGAGGACAACAAAGCGTCCTTGGTTTTCTGGAGGTGGTGGATGGTCTTATCTATTTCATCAATAGCCTCCTTAAACCTGCGGCTGGCGAGTTCATAATTCCTGGCAAACCCTTCTTTAAAGTTATTCATTTTTTCTTCAAAGTGGGTGATATCGATATTTTGATTCCTGACCAGGGCCAGCTCTGCTTTATACTGGAGTGACGTCATAGCCGCATTCCGAAGCAGGGTGATGATCGGAATGAAGAATTGAGGCCGGACCACATACATTTTCGGAAATTTATAGGAAACATCCACTATGCCTGAGTTATAGAGTTCGCTGTCCGATTCTAAAAGTGTCACCAGTACGGCGAATTCACATTTCTTTTCGGTGCGGTCCTTGTCCAGTTCCTTCAGGAAATCTTCATTTTTTTTCTTGGTGGCCGTTTCATCTCCTTCATTCTTCATTTCAAACATGATGGAAATGATTTCATTACCGGACTCATCGGTTTCCCTGAAGATAAAGTCACCTTTACTTCCGGACCTCGAATCATTGTCTTTTTCAAAATAGGCTTTCTGAAAGGCCGTTGCACGAAGCTTATTGAATTCGGTTTCGCAATGTTGTTCCAGCGTCTCCCCCACCATCTTGGTGGACAGCTTGAGCTTCATGTCCTTACGAAATGCGATTTCTTCATCTTTCGACTTGATGATGTCTTCCTTGGCACGCAGTTCGGCAGCAAACTTTTCGTGGAGGGATTTTTCAAGTAGTTGTTTTTCCGTTTCTTTTATTTTGAGATGATTGGCCAATTCATCCCTTTCTTTTTCAATTTTTTGAACAGCCTCTGTTACACTCAGCTTTGTTTCTATCGTGGCCTTTTCAATTTTGGATTTCATTTCCGCAATCTCCGATTCCTTCCTGGCCAGCTGTTCCATTAGGGTTCGTTCATTCCTGGCTTTCAGTTCGGAGATTTCATTATCTTTTTTGGCTAAGTGCACCTGTAGTGCATTTTTAAGGTTCGCCTCCGCGAGTTTGACAGCGCTCTCTTTTTCCCGTTCAGCCACTAGTAATCGCCTGTGCAATTCATCTTCGAACTGATGATCGCGGACCTGCTTGAGGATATCTGCGAAACCGGCTTCATCAACTTTAAAGACCTTTTTGCAGTTGGGGCATATGATGTCGTTCATGGGTAGTCAGTTGTAAATGATGTTTAAGTTTAAGGATTGTATCTCCGGGATAACCAATCAGGGCAGGCAAACATAAGGGATTACCATTGAAAACCCATTCCCGAGGACGTTGGATTCTAAAGTTAGCATGGTATAAGTTGAGCCCTTAAGAGCGTATCTACTCTCCCCCGCTTAAAAAATGAGCTGTAACCTGACCCCTGTGTCTGTTATCCCAAATTCCAATCGCTCATACTCAAGACTGGTATCC
>DATHZY010000382.1:0-2360 GCA_035458325.1 Saprospiraceae bacterium
CACTAATTTTTCATTACTGAGAAGCATGTTCACCATCTTGTTGTCTTCCACCCTTCCCAACTGGATCATTACCGACGTTGAGATCATGTTCAGTACCAATTTCTGCGCAGTCCCACTTTTCATCCGGGTACTTCCTGTAACAAACTCGGGCCCAACCACCACTTCAATGGGAAAATCTGCAGCCGCTGAAACCGGCGAATCCGGATTACAGGAAATAGAACCTGTTACGATACCGTTTTTCCTGCATTGTTCCAGGGCACCAATGACATAAGGGGTAGTACCGCTGGCTGCGATCCCCACCACTACATCTTTTTCCGTTACGCTATACTCTTTCAGATCATCCCACCCATCTTCCTTACTATCTTCAGCAAATTCCACTGCCTTGAACATGGCATGGTCGCCACCAGCTATGATCCCTATCACCAATCCATGCGGTACCCCATAAGTGGGCGGACACTCGCTTGCGTCTACCACCCCCAGCCTCCCGCTGGTGCCGGCCCCAATATAAAAAAGCCTGCCACCGGCAAGCATTTTGTCCACTATCGCTGTCACCAGCTTCTCAATCGAGGGTATGGCCTTGTTCACCGCCAGGGGCACTACCTGGTCCTCTTTGTTGATATTGTCCAATAATTCACGGATCGACATTTTCTCCAAATGTCGATACTCAGAATCCATCTCTGTGATCTTGTTAAATTTGCTCATTTGTGATATTCAATAAGCCCTTCCATTGGGTTCTTAAGAACTTTTCCAACCTCTAATTCATAGTCCGCGGCCATTTCCAGCAATACGTCACGGAAACCGTAAGCAACACCGCCTACAAAATGAATGGGATAGGTCCAGCTTTCACGGTATTTGTAAATATGGTTGAAGAAAAAATCGTTCAAACCATCTTCAATAATATTTTCGATCATGTAATGTCCCCTGTTTTCTGCAAGGAACAATGCGAACGACGCAAGATACTTATTTGGCAACGGCTTCTTGTAAACGTTGTCAAGAATTTCTGAAGAATTGGTCACATATTTTGCATCGAACCTGGACCGGAGATCTTCATCAAAAGTGTTGTAAAGGTAATACTGTAATACCTTTCGGCCGAGATAAGCTCCGCTGCCCTCATCACCCAGTACATAACCAAGGCCGGGGGAATTTTTCACGATCTTACGGCCATTGAAGAAACAGGAATTCGATCCCGTTCCCAATATACACGCCACCCCTTTATCCTTTCCACATAACGCCCGGGCTGCCCCCATAAGATCATGGTCCACTTCTATATGAGTTCCCGGGAACAAGGTACGCAGCGCCTTGATGACCAGTTTTTTGTTGGCAGGATTCTTATTTCCGGTACCGTAAAAATATACCTCCGTGATGGCAGTTTTTTTGAGATGAGGCATCAATTGGACCCGCAGCAACTCAATGATCTGCGCTGTATTCAGGAAATACGGGCTGATGCCATCAGTAAAAATGGTCTTTTTCCTTCCCTTGCCGATAACACACCATTCAGCTTTTGTAGAGCCGCTATCTGCGATCAATTTTATAGTCGGCATAATTAATTCAACTTATTTAGAGAAATTCGTGTTTTCATACCCAAGGTACAAGGTTAGTGATGAATAATAAAAAATTACAAGTCTGGTTTCCGTTCTTCTTTGCCATATCCATGGTAGTGGGCATGTTCCTCGGTTATAAGCTGCGGGATAAAATGCCCTGGACCTCGAATATTCTCAGGATTAATTCTTCCGGCGAGTTGCAGGAGGTTATTGACCTGGTTAGGAACCGGTATGTGGATCCGGTCAATACAGACTCGCTTCGTGAGCTGGCCATTGACCAGGTGCTGACCGCCCTTGATCCTCATTCCATATATATCCCTGCACGAAATTTACGGGACGTAAATGAAGACCTCGCTGGACGATTTGAAGGCATTGGCGTGGAGTTCAACATATATGACGATACTGTTCACATCATTACGGTACTCAGAGGCGGTCCCAGTGATAAAGCAGGGATACTACCGGGTGACCGGATCGTAAAGGTGGAGGGAAAGCCGGTGGCCGGTACCAATATCACGTCAGATGGTATCAGGAGTCTGCTCCGGGGTCCCAGAGGAAGCAAGGTTAACGTGACCATGATGCGGAATGAGGCACCCCAACAATTTACCATCACAAGGGGATACATTCCTCTTTATGCATTGGACGCGGCGTACATGATGGACGGACAAACCGGTTACATCAGGTTGAATAAATTCTCTGAAACCGCGTATGAGGAGTTCATGGAAGCATTGGAAGGGCTGCAAAAAAAGGGTATGACCAACCTGGTATTTGACCTACGTGAGAATGGTGGCGGGATATTGACCGAAGCCGTTGAAATGGCTG
>DATHZY010000383.1:0-2196 GCA_035458325.1 Saprospiraceae bacterium
CGATTACTGATCGTACCTACGTTAGTAAAGAGATATGGATAGAGGTAAGGGGGCACAGATACCTGAAATTCCCAGAGCAGATCTTCACTCTTGCGGATATAGTATTCAAGGCTACCATTCAGCTTTTTATTTGAAATCGTAAAGTCCAATCCGATATTCAACTCTTTCTTCTTCTCCCAGCGCAGATCCGGATTCGGATTTTGACCCGGTCCATAAGAATTGATCCATTGCTGATTGTAATAGAGACTACCCACCTGCTCCAATAAAATCAGGGATCTGTAAGGTGAAAAATCCTGGTTACCTGTCACCCCATATCCCACGCGGAACTTGAGATCATCAATCCAGGATACATCCTGCATAAAGGCTTCCTCATGAATACGCCATCCAAGACTCAATGCCGGAAACAATCCCCATTTGTTGTTGTCGCCAAACTTGGATGAACCTTCCCTGCGAAGAGATGCAGAGGCCAGATACTTCTCATTGAAGTTGTACATGACGCGACCAAACAAAGCGATCAGCGTACTTGACTGTTTGTATGAGCCAGCTTCTCCTTTACCTTCCGCAAAATAGGCGCCAGCGGCAATATTGTTGTAAAGGAAAATATCTGTATCAAAATCAGAATTGCCTACATACGAACTGTTTTGCTCAAACTTCTGATAAGAATAGCCAGCGACGGCCTGAATGTTGTGTTCCTTGATAGCTGTCCGGTAATTGAAGACAGACTCAAATTGTGAATTATTATAACGCCCATTCGAGATTTCGGCTTCTCCACCAACACCAAGGATTGTCGGGTAGAAACTAGTCTTGTATGAACCTTCTTCCCAGTCAGATTTTTGAGAAGAAATAAAATTATCCCAGGATAGATTGTCAAGTATCTTAAACGTGGCCCTCAGGTTCTGGATGATGTCATTGGTGCTTCCTTCCCGTGTACGTTCGTTTAACAAGGCCACAGGATTATAATATTCCAATCCTTGTTCATAGGAATAACCACCTGTCAGTGGATCTGAATCATCATAGACGGGTTGCGTTGGATTCTGAATAAACGCTTGTCTGAACAATTCATAGTTGGCTGGCTTATAATCCCTGAGGTTGGTTGCAAGGTTGAAATCAAGTGTTAACCTGTCTTTTAAGACCTTCTGTACCAGGTTGGTCTTAAACAGAATCCGTTGTGAGGAATTGTCCTGCAACAAACCCTGGTCTGTACTAAACGTCAATGAAGTCCTGTGGGAAAATTTTTCTGTGCCTCCGGACAATGCCATATGTTGTTGTTGACTGAAAGGGTTGTCACGGGTGATTTCGTCAAACCAATCGGTATCACTGCCGAAAAGGCTACCTGCCTTGGAAGGTGCATAGGTTAATATAGCATCTTCAAATTCAGTAGCCGTCAGGTTGCGAACACCTCGGGGGGCTATCTGTGTTGAAAACTGTGAAGAAAATTCAAAAGTGGATTTACCTGAGCGAGCTGATTTAGTGGTGATAATAATCACACCATTGGTACCCCGGGTACCATAGATCGCAGCAGCGGATCCATCCTTTAGTACATCAAAAGATTCAACATCCTGGAAATTTATATTCTTCAAATCAGCGCCAATCACTCCATCAATGATGATCAAGGGAGACTGACCTGAAGTCAGTGTATTCGTTCCTCTCAACAGGATTTGATAGCCGGCAAGTGGGTCAGCCCCATTTGGCCTGGTGATGGACAAACCTGCGACCTTGCCTTGCACTAAACCCATAGGGTCACTATAAGTACCACGATTGAATTCTTCTGATTTGAGTGAGGTCACAGCACCTGTGAGTTCCTTCTTAGTCGTAATACCATATCCAATCACAACCACTTCACCCAGCACTTCGGCGGATTCGGTCATCAATACATCAATGGAAGTCCTGCCATCTATCGGGACTTCAAGTGTCTGGTAGCCGGTGAATGAAAACGTAATGGTCGCATCGGCAGGAACCGAAAGCGTATATTTTCCATCAGCATCGGTGATGGTACCAATGGACAACTCGTTTACGAAGACATTGACGCCCGGCAAGGGTGCACCGGAAGCCTCCGTAACCATGCCTGAAAGAGCGATAGTGCCTGGCGATTGAGCAAAGGCGTGCCCGAAAGGCCATGTCGATATAAACATTAATAAGACAATCGTGATCGCCCTGCTTAGTATTGTAGTATACATATTGGATGTTGTATGCATG
>DATHZY010000384.1:0-7391 GCA_035458325.1 Saprospiraceae bacterium
GGTGATTATCTCAAAAAAGAAACGACTGATGGATTTACCCGTGCTGCGTTTGAGGAACAGTTTTGGAAAGGAACAGACTGCTATTTCCTGGCGGTCTGATATTTGAATAAAAAGATAAATGACATGTAGTGACGGGATTAATCGCGTCCCTACATGTCATTTATCTTTTTCATTTCAGTCCATTTTCCTGGTCTTAGGCTTCCGGCCCTCGTGCTTGACAGCAGGATCATTCTCTACCAGTTCGAGATCCATTTGACGTGCAGTCATATCGATTTTGCGAATGCGGACTCTGACCGGTTGGCCTATGGTATATTTTTCACCGGTACGTGATCCGGCAGTGTAGGGAGCTGTCATATAAAATCCTCCACCCATCGTGCGGAAAGAGATCATGCCCTCTGCCCTTGAATCATCGAGCTCTACAAAGATTCCACTTTCGATCACACCTGAAATTACTCCGGAAAACTCCTGCCCCACTCTCTCCTTCAGGTATTCCATCTGCTTGTATTTGATGGACTCCCTTTCAGCTGTCATGGCGGCACGCTCACGATCGGATATATGCTTACACTTAGCTTCCAGATTGGATTTGTCTTCACGATGTATTGCATGCAGGTTGGCATCTAAAATGCGATGCACCAGTACATCTGAATATCGTCTGATCGGCGAAGTAAAGTGAGTATAAAAATCAAACGCGAGGCCGTAGTGGCCAATATTATTCGTAGTATAAATCGCCTTAGCCATTGTACGGATAGCCAGTGGTTCGAGCAACCTTAATTTTTCATCTTCTTTTGCTGCTTCCGCCAGGCGATTGAATGATTTTGAAATCTGTTTTGGTGTATCAATCTGCAGTGAAAACCCAAGCTCGCGTGCGAAACGCTGAAAATCAATCAGACGATCAGGATCCGGGACATCATGCACCCGGTAAGGAAATGGAATCTCTTGTGACTTACCCTTCTGTGCCATGAGTGTAGCTACTTCACGGTTGGCGAGCAACATAAAATCTTCAATCAGCAGGTGGGCTTCCTTGCGTTCCTTGACAAAGATCTCCAGCGTCTGTCCGAATTCATCTACTTTAAACTGTAGCTCATCCGTCTCAAACGTGATAGCACCATCACGGAATCTCTTCTTGCGCAGTGACCTCGCTATCTTATTGAGCTTATTCAATTCCTCGACATACGGACCCACTCCGGTATCCATCACTTCCTGGGCAGCCTCATAGGAGAAGCGATGATCTGAATAAATCACTGTGCGACCAAACCAACGATCCACCACTTTGTGATCTGCATCGATTTCGAATACGGCAGAGTAACACAAACTTTCTTCGTGAGGCCGTAATGAGCAAAGTTCGTTTGATAATTTTTCCGGAAGCATCGGACATACCCTGTCTACCAGGTAAACAGAAGTTGATCTGAAAAAAGCTTCCTTATCCAGGGCGGTACCCGGCTTTACATAATGTGATACGTCTGCAATGTGTACACCAACTTCTGTATGTCCATTTTCCAGTGTGCGGATTGATAAGGCATCATCAAAATCCTTAGCGGTGATAGGGTCAATCGTAAAGGTGGTGATGCCTCTGAAATCTCTCCGTTGTGCAATTTCTTCTGCGGTGATTCCATCCGGCAGATGAAGGCATTCTTCAAGCACCTCATCAGGCCATGCAAGGTTAAATCCATTGTGAATCAGGATGGACTGCATCTCCAGTTCGTGACTTCCGGAAGCACCTAGTACGTGCACGACTTCGCCGGAAGGTGATCCCTGGCTCCAATCTGTTATCTTGACCACAACTTTATCTCCATCAACTGCCTCTGACATTTTATCTATCGGGACGATGATATCAAACGGCATGTTCAACCTGTCCGGCACCAGCACCGCAAACTTCTTATACAGTTTAAGGGTGCCAATGACTTGTTCCAGCGCGCGCTTGACAATGGCCACGACCCTTCCTTCCGGTTTACGGCCCTTGCGACCTGGTATGATATCCACCTGGACTATATCCTTGTGCATGGCACCACCGGTATATTTAGCAGGCACGTAGATATCCTCCTCTATATCGTCCATGATCACATAGGCAGAACCTGATCGGGTCATATCCACTCTGCCCTGGTGTACATTTTTTCCTGCTATGGCAACTGATTTGGCAGGTCGGGGTGCTTCGGAAACAACCTTAGGCCTCATCAGGGAAGTATATATCTCATCCCCTGCGGTTGCCAGCTTGCCTTGCTTGACAAGTGCATCCATCACGCGGAGCATATCGGCCTTGCCATTGGCTATCTTGAGTTTCTTGATCAACTGGCGCGGTGTCCAGGAAGGGCTTTTACTTTGTTGGATGGTCTCTATGGCCAATGCCCGCAACTTAGCGTAAGGCAATTTCTGGCCTTTGGGGTTTGCTATACGGAGTGATGATTCCGTTTTATTCTTCGTTGTCTTCTTCATTTGTTTCGTACGTAATAACACCCGTCGGCAATATTTCCATTTGGTAGGTCTGCGTCTGTTCAGGGTCCATACCGGCCTCATCGGTTTGGGCCATGCCTTCCGCGATGACGATGCTCATATCTTCATTGATCACGGCTACTGAATGCAATATACCTTCTTCCTCGTAGCGTAAACCGCCTACGATGGCATGGCTCAGCGGTTCGCCCTCTGCCGTGTACGTAGCAAGGATAAACTCATAGCGTAACACCCCGGCTTTCCAGTAAATCATGGCGTGATAATCCTTTGTACCGGCAATGCGGCCATAAGGTACATATTCGGTAAACTCATCCACCTCGTCGCTCTCGAAAGGCAGAATATAGGCATCCTGAAGTACCCCGGGCAGCGGCAAGGGGTCAGAAGGAATCTGACTCATATCCGGCAAAAGGCTTAATGGGAGTTCCAGCGGAGGGAAAAATTCAATAAATTCGGCAAACTGGGCCGTGGGCAGTCTTTTCACAAGACAAATTTATGGTTATAAACCCAACCCAGGCATAAATGGTTTACGTCTATCGTTTTAAAAGAGGCAAATCTCACCACATCATGATCAAACTCAGAGGTCAGTTTATTGGAGTACTAGCTATGATTGGCCTTGCTTTATCCTCGGCATGCACCCTGGATGAACCTGCTGATACCAACCAGGATCCTGCCTTGACCCTTGACTATACACAGCAGCTTTCACTGACCAATTTGACCTGGGATGCCGTCCGGGTCACCGGATTTAAAGAGTATATCATCCTCCAATCTTCTAATCCGATCCCTAATAGTCCGACACCCGTGATCAACCAGGATGTCACTGTACTCAAGAGAATCAATGATGTTGACGTTACCAGCTTGTCCGTCTCCACGATGCTGTTTAGTCCCCAGATTTGTTACAAACTATATTGTGCTGTAGATGACCGGTTCCTATACTCATCCACTCTTTGTATCCAGCAGGATATTGATGTAGTCAATGGCTTCTATGACCGGGGCTGTCATGTCGCCGGACAGAGTGAAGCGGTGGTATTTGACAGGATCAACAATGTCTTGTCTACGCTCAATTACAAAACGGGAACGATAACAAATTCAGTGACCGACATCGTACTGAACTTTCCTTCCCTGGAAATGTCCACGTGGGCTGGTGTAACAAATGTTTTTGGCTTTAACCAATCGCCTGCATGGCTTCGGAAATATAATTTCCCAGCGTTGACTTCTTCCAATTCAAAAAATTTCAATCAGATATTGTGGGCCGCCAATGTGCATAATGAATTTGTATTTGTGGTGACGGATGATTTTAATAATAATTTCCAGGTGTTAAACCGAAGCAACCTGAGTTTCCTGCATGGCATCCAAACCTTATCCGGCAATCAGAATATTGCAGTATTCCCGGGCGAACCACTGGCCGTGATGACAATAGGACTATCCGGTTCAAAAAAATATTCAATAGATACTGACGGAAAGATATTGGCATCGGTGGATGTTCCAGCCAGGATATTACAACCTGACCTGCAGTCTACCTGTGCTGAAGGAACTGAATTATTTATCTGCGGCCGTGAAGGAACCATCATTAATAAAAATGGAGAAAATGCCGGAACGCTCAATACGGACATCAATTCGTCAATCCTGTTAAACCGCTTGTCACCGGATGAGAAGAAAGCCATTTATGTGATCAACGATAACGGAACGATGCGGCTCGAGATAGCAGACATCAGCCAACTACCCGTTGTGACCTTACTTACGTCATATGATTTACCCGCCCTGAATTATGCAGATGTGATTCCGGAAGACCAGATTATCTACCTGATCGGTACTTCCTTTAACAGCAGCCAGGCGCAGACAACCATCCTCAGATATCCGCTTTAAGCTATGACCCGTCGTATACTCCATACTGCACTATTAATACTATCCTTTGCCTTCAACGCATGGAGCCAGGCCAGTGACACTACCTATTATCATTGGAACCTGGGCATCAGTACGGGGGATATCCTACATGAGCTCTTCAACGGAGATAACAGCAATAAATCCTATCCGGCTTTTGTGTTGGAATATTCAAGTCAGAAGTATTCAGTACAGGCAGGGTTTAGGACAGATTACAACATGACCAATACCTCCTATGATGGATTCCTTGACCAGGAGGTCGATGAAGTGCTTTCCATGTCAGGTAACCTGGCTATGACAAGGCATATCTTCAATAGTAAAAACTGGCTCATCAAAGCCGGTTTGCAATTTGCGGGTGGTTGGTCCCGGCAGGACATTAATGAAGACAGTGGTTTTGATCGTGTCATCACGAGGAACCTTGAGTGGAATGCGGGTATCGGACCTGTAATTGATTTCAGGTATTTTGTTCATCCGCGTATCAGCCTGGGAACAGAAGCAAGCCTGGTCTATTCAGTCACCCGATCTGAGTTACAACAGATCTTTACCAATTTCCCGGATTTCAACAATACAAAGGAAACGGTGGAAGGTAATTCACTTGAAGTCAATGAACCGGCGACCATTTATCTGCGCTTTCATTTTTAAAAATAAATACGTATTTTTCATTCAAATCATACCCGATATGAAACCATTTCAAACCCTGTTGTCCCTCTGTTTACTTTTTGCACTGGTATCCTGTCAAGAGGATTCCTTTCAGACTAAAATCGAGTATCCGGTCTTGCCGGAAACTGCTTACAGCTACAAGCCTAACTGGGGCGGAATGCACAGCCACATGGAAGGCCAGGACCTTGGCATCACGGATGCAGGAGCTACACTGGGAAGGGTATTGTTCTATGACAAGATTTTGTCCATTAACAATACTGTATCCTGTGGATCATGTCACCTTCAGTCAATAGGGTTTGCTGACCAGGCCAGGTTAAGTGATGGTATCAATAACCAGAAGACCGATCGTAATGCACCTCCTATCAGCAATCTCTACGATGATAATCTCTTGTTCTGGGATGGCCGGGCAACGAGCCTGAATGACCTGGTATTACAACCGGTACGCAACCATAAGGAAATGGGCATGGAGAATATGGAATTCCTGGTAGCGAAGATCAAAGCTGCACCTTACTATGATGAATTGTTTTCAAAAGCATATGGTAACAACGAAGTAACATCTGATCGTATAGCAGATGCGATGACGCAATTCGTCAAGAGCATGATCGGATGTGATAGTGAAATGGATCGCCATCAGATAGGAGGAGAGGCCTTGTCTCCACAGGCAGAAGCAGGAAGGAATGTGTTTTTTGGAAAGGGCAGTTGCTATAATTGCCATTCAGGCCCTGACTTCAATGACCGTGGGGGATTCTTTGATCCTTTCTTTCCACCCAATGGCGGTGGTTTCGGATGGGCACAGGATATTGCGGATATAGGACTTGACAAGGAATATACGGATGTAGGTATGGGTGTTTTTGACCAGGAGTTGGTTGGTGTTTTTAAGATCCCTTCCCTTCGCAATGTTGCCTTGACAGCGCCTTACATGCATGATGGACGTTTTGCCACCCTTGAAGAGGTCATTGAGCATTACAATTCCGGGATCAATAAATCACCAAATCTGGATGATGTCTTCAAAAGCTGGGATACCGGTGAAGCTATCCGTTTAGGATTGTCAGACGAGGAGAAATCTTCGCTTGTAGCTTTCCTTCACACCCTGACGGATGAAAGTTATATGAATGATTTGCGCTTTTCAGACCCGTTCAGGAGATAAGATATTGTATATCAGCGCATTAAAACTAGTTCAGGGCTAACATCATTTTAATATTATAGATACGATATTTCTATAATAATTTATCATATGTTTAGTATATTTGGCCCCTGATTACCACCTGGCTCTAGATTTGAAGTGGTCGGCATAACACCCAAATTTCACCTTTTCGCATAAAAGGCGAAACACTCCCCAAGTTTTTGTCAGGTGGTATTGTTTTTTGGCTTCGCCACCCCGGCTTCGGCTTCGCTCAGCCACCGGGAATTTCCAATTAAGGATTCATTTAAAATTTAAGGTGGAAATTTTCTTAATGCATACTGAATGCATTGCTTTCGGCTCCGCTCAATCAATGCGTAATCCGTATAAAGTGGATGTATGGCAAACTCACTAGATCGGTTTGCCATACACTCACTATTCACAACTCACCACTCACAAAAGGTTGCGCGCTAGGAGAGGAATTCGATACTGTCGTTGATAAACGAATTCATCTCCTCCCCTTTCAGCATACCTTGATTGAGTTTGGCTAATCGCAAGAGATAAGCTGCAAATTTTTCCTTTTTCTCCGGACTGCGCATATTGAGCAACTTATCGGCGATCAATGGATGATTAGCATTGATGATGACCTGATAGTGACCATCCATCTTGTCCATGCCTTCCATACCCTGCAGTGCCTGCATCTCCTGCATGCGTCGCATAAACTCAGGACGTGTGATCATCACCGGATGTCCTTCTGGTGCCATAGGTCGCAGGATCAGTTGATGTGCTGTCACACCCGGAAGCGCAGCAAATAATTCCTTGACCTTTTCCTGTTCCTTTTCACTGAGCACGGACTCCCTGGTCTCTTCTTTCTGGATCAGGTGATCTGGTGTATCCGAATCTACCCGCACAAAGGTCAGGTTCTCGCCTTTGTATTCCAGTTGCTGGATAAAGTGATTGTCGATGATGTGATAGAGGTGCAACACATCATAGCCCATGTCTGTAGCCTGCTTGATATAGGATGCATGCAGTTCAGGTGAAGGTGTATACAATGCGACCATGCGGTCATACTTATCCGTTTGGTTGGCCTTGATCTTGTCTTTATACTCCTGTACCGTGAAGTACTTTCCTTCCGTGTTTTTCAACAAGGCAAATTCGATGGCCTTTTCCGCAAACTTTTCATCGGTGATGATACCATACTTGACAAAGACACCGATGTCATCCCATTTCTTCTCAAATCCCTCGCGGTCATCCTTGAATAACTTGGACAAACGCTCCGCTACTTTCT
>DATHZY010000385.1:0-2686 GCA_035458325.1 Saprospiraceae bacterium
TACCTGCTAAGCTGCGATTGTTGTATCTGAATCTCTCTTACTTCACCTGCATGGCTGAATAAGATTTTAAATGGTTTGTAATATTTTTCCTTGTTGAAGTCGGAATTATAATAACTCAGGAAGGAAAGTACAGCCTTGATCTTCTTAATGGAGAGGCGAAGCATATGGAAATCTTCAGGCGTAAATGCGTGTCCAGGCTTTCGGAGGATGGCTTCGATGGAGTCGATCTGGGAGAGGTAATACTTTCGGAGTTTGGCTGTGGTCTTCATGAAGCCAGGATATGGCAGATCTTTTTAGTTTGTTTAAAAGTAACCAGTTTTCCTGGTTCGTTTCCAAATAAAAAGGCCCGGGCTTTCCCAGGCCAAAACATAACAATACAGAAGAAGGTTAAACTATTTTCAAAGAGGTCTATTCTTCATAGAACTCCACCACGCCGGTTTCCACATTGTACATACCTCCGATGATGGCAATTTCTCCTTTGTGGATCATGTCATTGAGGATCGTACTCTTGTCATGGATCTGGTGCATGGCCATTTTTACATTGAGTGTCGCGACTTTTTCTACAAACTCATCATTGGCTGAGGTCCGATTGGTGGTGACTGTTTTTTCTGCATGGACGGCCGGCTGCAACTTGGAGAGCAAATTCGTGAGATTACCCATCTCGACGTGGTCACATGCTCCTTTTACAGCACCGCACTTCGAATGCCCGAGGACCACAAGTGCTTTAGCACCTGCGACCTTGCAAGCGAACTCCATGCTACCCAGGATATCTTCATTGATGATATTGCCGGCAATGCGCACACTGAAGATATCGCCCAGGCCCTGATCAAAGATCAACTCTGCCGAGGTGCGTGAATCGATACAACTGAGCACCACCGCCAGTGGATATTGTCCGCCTGAAGTTTCGTTGACTTGCTGAAGGAGATTACGGTTGACCTTGAGATTGTTGACAAAACGCTTGTTACCTTCCCTGAGTAGTTCGATCGCCTTGTCAGGGGTGAGGCTCATTTGCATTTCCTTGGTAAGTGTTTTCATGATTTTAATTTTATGTTTTAAGCGTGAGATGAGGATGTTTTATGAAGGCTGGACGGCAGGTATTCCTTTGACTTCTACCTGGATATTTTTCATTGTTTTAGCATGGACCATATAATCCTGTATAATCTCGATGACATCCTGATGGATATACTTTGACCTGCTCGCATCGATCAGCACTTTTGAGTTCTCCGGGATTTCATTGAGCTTTTTCAAAATACCCCCCTTATTCAGGAAGGATACCTCCTCTACCAGGACTATATGTTGATCATGTGGACTGTTAGATACATCGCGCATATCATAAGCATTCCGGTAATTGTTAAGTAACAGGTAGAAGATAGCGAACGCCATGCCTATCCCTATCCCGGTCAACAGATCAGTCAGGAGGATACCAATGATAGTCGCAAGAAAGGGTATGAAATGCTCTCTGCCCTGCTTGTACATCGCTTTAAACAAAGAAGGCTTGGCCAGTTTGTATCCAACAATAAAGAGGATCGTAGCAAGCGTGGCTAATGGGATCATGTTTAACAGATTGGCAATTGTAATGGCGCAGATAAATAAGTACACTCCATGGAGTATGGCGGACATCTTTGTCTTGGCGCCGAAAGTGATGTTGGCCGAACTGCGCACAATGACCTGAGTGAGGGGGAGGCCTCCAATCAAACCGGAAACGATATTGCCCAGGCCTTGGGCCTTGAGTTCGCGGTTAGTGGGCGTTACCCTTTTATCTGGATCAAGCTTATCAGTAGCTTCTACGCACAACAGGGTCTCGAGGCTGGCCACGATGGCTAATACGAAAGCGATGGAATAAATTTTTGGATTGGTCAGTTGCGAAAAATCCGGAAACGTAAATTGACTAAAGAAATCACCTAGGCTGGAGGGCACCGGCAGGCTTACCACTTGTTCGGGTTTGAGGGAAAAGGGAAGTAGCCCCTGAATAAAAAAGTAGTGGAGGACAATACCTGTGATGACGGCCACCAGCGGCCCATTGAGCATGCCGAAAATCTTGTGCTTTTTAGTCAACACAAGATCCCAAAGAAGTAAAATGATCAGGCAGATGACGCTGATGAATACCGCTCCGGGATTAATAAATTCAATCATTTTACCCAGTTCGGTGAAGGTGTTTTCGCCATCTATTTGGGCGAAGGAAAAGTCGCCTTCGTAATCTTTATCGTAGCCAAATGCATGTGGTAGTTGCTTGAGAATAATCAGGAGGCCGATCCCTGTGAGCATCCCTTTGATGACAGATGAAGGGAAGTAGTAGGCTACGAAACCCAGTTTGAGGAAGCCGGCAACCAGCTGAATGATCCCCATGAGGACTACGGCCAAAAGAAAGGCTTCCCAAGAACCTCCCAGCGCAGCGATAGACCCCAGCACAATGACGGCGAGTCCGGCAGCAGGCCCGCTTACGCCCAGGGGTGATCCACTGGCCAGGCCAACGACGATACCGCCAACAATACCGGCAATAATACCGGAGAAGAGAGGTGCCCCTGAGCCGAGGGCGATCCCAAGACACAGTGGGACGGCCACAAAGAATACAACCACACTGGCCGGGATGTCATTGCGGAGATGACTAAACATGTTTTTCATATTCGATAGTTTGATATAACAAAGATAGTATCGATATTTGTAATGATAGTAAAGCTATCAAAAT
>DATHZY010000386.1:0-6478 GCA_035458325.1 Saprospiraceae bacterium
CCTTCCGTCAACAATTCCTCCGTAAACCCAACAGCTACCTTCCCGGGAAATTTTATTTCAGTCTGCGGAGGCACGACGATCACCGGTTTATTACTATTCCGGCTGACACCGGAAGATACGGTACCAAACAACCGACGAATGGCATTATCTGTCGCCTTTGTGGCCATCACCATCAGCTCGAAATGACCCCGTTCCAGCAACTCAATTAAACTGCTCATGGTTTCACCCACTTCCAGGTGGGCGGTCACATGGACATTGATTCCCTTGGTGGCATGCTCTGCATTGAGGGTATCCACCAATTCCAACAGGCCCTTATTGGCATCCTGGAGGAACTGCACATCCAGCGCTCCGGCCGAGATGGGGTCATACAAAGTCTGATGTACATGTGCCAGGGTCAGGCTGTAACCCAGGTGATGAGCTATCATCCCTGCATACGCGATAGCTAGCTTGCTTTCTTCTGAAAAATCAACCGGGACCAGGATGGCATTGATATGCTCCGTCAGGATATAATCCATCACGTGGGCTACCGTCTCATCCACATCTCCATCATGCGGATGCTGGATCACTTTGTGGCCGATACGAAAAGCGGGCACTGAAGCCAGGCCTGCCTTGATAAACTGGTCTACATGATTGATTTCAATGATTGTATAGGGCATATGATGGGCAGCCAACACCTCTTCAAGTTTCCTTTTCAGCGCGTTGCCGGTAAATCCACGGATACTATACAATTCAATATTCATTCGAATGGTCAGCTTTTACAATTATACAATGACCTTAGCTTGCTTTGATTCTTGCATTGTCCTCATCCACCAGCATCCGGATAATGTCAAAAGTGGTAATCATACCCACTAACTCCCCATTTTCAACGATCGGAATAGCATGGAAAAGATTCTCTGCAAAAATCTGCAACGCCACATTCAACCTCTCTGAAGGTTCAAGCGTGGCGATACCCGTTGTCATAATATCTTCGACGGTGTAGTGGTGCAGCCGGCTGTTTTCTACCAGTTGATCATAAGGAGATAATTCAATTCCCCTCAGGAAATGCATAAAATCAGTTTTACTGACCAGGCCGACCAGGGTTTTATATCTCACTACCGGGATATGATGGATGCGTTGGGTCTCGAATATTTCCTTGACCACTGACATCTTATCTCCCGGTACTACGGTGACCAACTTTTTAGTCATAAACTTTGAAACAGGTGCGGTAAAATCCATTTGTTAATTTGATTTTGATTTAACAGGAGTCCATTTTTACAAATATGGACACCTATGGTTATGAATATTAATTTGTTATATAACTATATTTATCATTATATGATATCTGTATTGAAACCGGTCCGGAAGATGGACCGCTCTTTTGCGCTGAGTATACTGCGCAACCAAAGTAGTCAAACACCTGCGTAAAGGTATTTGCTGCCGCCAGCAGGTAAAATGACCCGGGTCAGTAAAGAAATTGATACTGGTCAGCATTTGCCACCGCCGATACTTGTGATATCTTAGTCCCATGTCTTTGTCGTTCCAGTTCCCCACTATCAATCCCCATGATGTCCTTCAATCCATTGTAGAAACAGCTATAGACGGCATTCTGCTCATCGACACATCAGGCAATGTGCTTATGGTCAATTCGGCCGTAACAAAGCTTTTCGGCTATACCCCTGATGAATTATTAGGCAAGAATGTATCGATCCTCATGCCTTCCCCGCATCGGCAAAACCATGATGGTTACATCCACAATTATCGAAGCACCGGTATCAAGAAAATAATCGGAATCGGCCGTGAAATCGAAGGACTTCGAAAAGATGGCACCCAGTTTCCCGCCAGACTGGCAGTGAGCGAGATTATTATCGATGAGGAACACTACTTTACAGGGATCATCCAGGACCTCACGGAAATGAAAGCCGTCCAGATGGAAATCCTCAAGCTCAACCATGAACTGGAGCAAATGGTCAATGAGCGGACAATAGAGTTGCAGGATGCGGTCAACCTTCTCCTGGAAACGAACCAGCAATTGAATCAATCCATTGAAAAGCACAAATCCTATGAACTGGCTTTACTGGCCACGAGGGATGAATTGCATAAGTCCCTCGAAAAGGAAAAGGAACTCAACCTGCTCAAATCAAGGTTTGTCTCGATGGCCTCTCATGAATTCAAGACCCCGCTGAGCAGTATCCTCTCGTCCGCGGCCCTGATTTCCAAATATGTAACTACCGAGCAGGTGGCAGACCGAAACAGGCATGTAGACAGGATAAAATCAAGTGTCAACCATCTCAACAATATCCTGATGGACTTCTTGTCCATCACCCGCCTGGAAGAAGGCCAGTTTGTTCCGGTCATTTCAAGGTTTTCCCTCCTATCCCTGCTGTCTGAGCTCAAAGCTGAAGCTGAAAGCCTCCTGAAGAAAGATCAGCAACTGATCTGCGAGCACGATTTTGATGACCTGGAGATGAAATCCGATAAGAACATCCTTCGAAACATACTCTATAACCTGGTTTCCAATGCCGTCAAGTATTCGGAAGAAGGGAAAAAAATTATCTGCCGGATAGCCCTCGATGATGAGTTTTTCAGGATTGAGATCGCTGACGAGGGGATGGGCATACCCCTGGAAGATCAAAAACACATCGGTTCGAGGTTTTTCAGAGCCTCCAATGTGGTCAATGTGCCCGGTACAGGCCTCGGTTTGAACATCGTCTTGTCTTATCTTCACACCCTGAAGGGCACCTTATCCTTTGAAAGCGAACCGGGAAAAGGCACCACTTTCACCATCACTTTACCTCTCAGCTATGAAAATTAAAATCCTGATTATTGAAGATAATCACGATGTCAGGGAAAACCTGAGTGAATTGCTCACCTTGTCCGGTTACGAAACCCGTACCGCAATGAATGGCAAACTCGGTGTGGAAGAAGCCATGGCCTTTGTGCCGGACCTGATCCTTTGCGATATCATGATGCCCGAAATGGACGGTTATGCCGTCCTGCGTATTCTTTCCAAGAATGAAAAGCTGGCCGAAATCCCTTTTATTTTCCTGACGGCAAAAACGGAACTATCCGATGTCAGGAGGGGAATGACCCTTGGAGCCGATGACTATATCACCAAGCCATTTGATGATGTGGAGCTCCTCGACACTATCGAAATACGTCTCAGGAAACATAAAAGCCATCCTCCCGCTGCCAGTGCATCACCTTCCATCATCAACCTGTCTACCGGAGACCAAATCATACGTGCCCTTCCTGAATCACTCATGGAAGGCGAGCCCCGCCTGATCCGCAAAAAAGATCTGCTCTTTGCAGAAGGTCAGACTTGCCGTTATGTATTCGTGATTAAATCCGGCAGGGCCATTGCCACGAAGATTGATAACTATGCGAAGGAAGTGGTCACCCGACTCTACCAATATCCAACCATCATCGGTGTCGCCTCCGCATTTGCCGGGACAAAATGCCAGGAGACCGTCAAGGCATTTGAAGATCTCGAAGTGATTCCTATCAAGAAGGATGACTTTATTTCCCATGTGCTGCATGATCCTTCAACAGCGTTCTATTTCCTCCAACAGATGGCATCTTACCAGGTGCAGGCCGATGAGAAATTGTTACTGCAGGCCTTTGGATCAGTGCGCATGAAACTTGCTGCTACACTTGTAGACCTGTATGCCTTTTATGCAGAAAACGACTCAGCAGTTATTCCCGTAGCCCGGGAAGACCTGGCCAGTATGGCCGGCACCGCTAAAGAAACAATCATCCGCTGCCTTTCAGAATTTAAGGAAGAAGGACTTGTTTCGATCCAGGGCTCGGATATTATCATTCACTCGGTTCAGAAACTCGCTGATTTACGATACTAATCTCCGCTGGTGCTAAGTCCACAATACCAGCCACAGACGTATTCGGCAAAGCCGTTGTTAGTGTCCCCACCAAGAACTACCGTAATCCACGCCGGTGTTGAGGACACCAGGCCAGCAGCAATCAAACGGCCTGCAAAGCCAGCAGCGGGATATCTGTATGGTAAGCGATCCGTCTGGCTATACTGTATGAAAACAACTCCTTCAGCATACTCTGATGCTGCACCCTCATGATCACCACATCAATCTGGTTGAATTTCATAAACTCAAGGATCCCCTTTTCTACATCCAGTTCATAATGCACGTGAAAGGTTATATCTGACTGGTGTTTAAAGGCTTCCTTGTATTCCAGCAGTTTGACTTTTGTCTTATCGGGATCATACACATCCACATGCAGGCAATGGAGATGACCCTGCAGCTTGCGTGCGAAAGCAAGTGATTTTTCGATGAGTTCCAGTTCACCGGTCTTGTATTCAAGGGTCAGGCCTATCTTCTGGATTCCCTTGTAGGTGGCTGTATCCGGCACCATAAAAACAGGACAAGTGGCGTTTTCGATCACTTTAGAAGCTACGCTGCCAAAAAAAATTTCCTTCAGGCCTTTCGCTCCGGTGGTCCCAATCACAATGATATCCGCACGAGACTCTTTTACCTCATCGAGAATAGCCTCCACGACATAATCAGATTCCTTCAGGGAATAATTGACGTCGATATGTTCCAGCCTGTTATCAGCTGCTATGCGTTTAAATGCATCGATTTCCTTCCGGAATCGTTCAAACTCCCCGATGGTGATTTGATCATTGACACTGGCCATATTGGTGGATTCCTCCACCCAGCTATGGACCTGGAGCACCTCATATACATGTACGACGGTAATGCTGGCATCAAGTCGCTCCGCCAGCTTTAATGCGTAGACATATGCATTTTCAGCCGCGTTGGAAAAATCCGTAGGAAATACGATTTTCATGACCTTGCTTTTTCAATGCTGGATGACCTTGACTTCATCAAAAGCATACCTCAACAGGTCAAGCGGAGTGATCATGCCTACCAATTGATCCTTTTCATTGACGACGGGTAAGGCATGGAACATATTCTCCCTGAACAAATCGACAGCGATCGTAGCTGTGTCCGTATCCTTCAACTTGACCAGCGACTTTGTCATGATCTCCGCAGCCAGGATGGTAGAGAAAATCTGGCGATTGCTCTCCAGGGCTTTTTCGGAATGGAACAACGTAAAGTGATGTTCCATCCGGTGGATATCTCCTTTACTGATGATGCCCAGTATTTTTTTACCCTCCACCACAGGGATATGCTGGATATGGTTGGCGATCAATTTATGCCTTACGGCATCAATAGTCTCATCCGGATCGGCCGTGATGAGATCAGTGGTCATGATATGCTTTACTTCGATCCACTTATCCATTTTCGATCTAATTTGAAGGTAAGACTATATAACAGCAAACAGGACTAAAAGGATTCCTGATATGCGTATGCTAACAAATCATGCGAGGTGACGATCCCCACCAGTTCTCCATCTTCAACGACAGGAAGGGCATGTAAAGCATTTGCCTTGAAAATATCTGCCGCCAGGCCAATGGTGTCCGCTGGTTCGATAAATAATGGTTCCCGGGTCATTATATCTTCAGCCACCATATCCTTGTACATATCCTGGCATACGGTTTCACCGGACCAGGTAGTGGCCAGCATATGCCTGATCTTGAGATAATCGGTCTTTGAAACAATGCCCACCAACTTATTATGGTCTACGACTGGCATGTGATGGAAAGTGTTCTTTTCAAACAAATTATGCACTACCTCAATAGGGTCAGTGGGCTTGATGACCACCAGGGTGCGGGTCATAATCGTTGAAACAGGCTTACTGGAATCCATGTCGTTTTTCTGTAAAATTACGGTATGTCCCTAAAATTAAAAAACCGGGGCCCGTCACCGAACCCCGGCATTTGAAATCACACCACTTTTATCGTCTTCACCTTTTCAGGAATGTTGGCCATCTTTGGCATTTTCAATTCCAGGATACCATTTTCATAATGTGCAGCGATTTGATCTGCCATTATATTTTCAGGTAGCCAGAAGGATCTCTTGAAATTGCGATAGCTGAATTCCTGCCGTTTGTAGTTTTCCGTTTTTTCCTCTTTCTTTTCCTCTGTAGCCGCACTGATCATTAAAACTCCGCGATCTACTTCCACCTTGAAATCATCTCTTTTCATCCCTGGAGCTGCTACCTCAATGATGAAAGCATCTTTTTCATCCTTGACATTGATAGCAGGAACATCATTGTTCATGTCCCAATTCCAGTTCTTGAGAAAATCCTCAGTCTCTGTAAAGAAGTTTTCAACCCAGTTCCTTTTCCCCATCAGTTTAGCCGGTTCATTCCATTTAATGAGTGACATGGCGTTTAAATTTTAGAAGGTTAAGTAAAACTTGTTTGACGACTCAAATCTGAGGGTATTCGACTTACCTTGAAATGACGTGGATCATTTGATTAGATGATCTATAACAAATAAGGCGAAGGCTGAGGCGAAGGCTGAGGCGAAGGCGAAAGAGGTAAAAGAGGCTCAATAGGTAAAATGTAAAGACATAAAATGTAGAGGCTCAAAATGTAGAGGCTCAAAATTTAGAGACGCGATTAA
>DATHZY010000387.1:0-2389 GCA_035458325.1 Saprospiraceae bacterium
TCTCCTGGCTACCGGAATTTATTTATTTCAGGTCAGCAATGGGGATAAATCCCTGCAAGGAAAGTTGGTGAAGAGTTAGTAGTTAGCAGTGAGCAGTGAGAAGTTAGCAGTTATTAGTTGGTCGTCAGTTTCGAGCTACCAGCGTATCTACCCGCTCATATTCATGTGATGTCCTTCGGCTCAGATTTTTCCTGCAAAAAGAATCATGGTAGAGACGCGATTAATCGCGTCTCTACCATGATTCTTTTGGCCTCTTGCGCCTCTTTCGCCCCTTGAGCCTCTTTCGGCTTTCTTACTCTTCAAGATTATTTTTAAAAATGTAATCCTTACATTTATTTACCCAAACCACCTATGCCGACCATCACCACGACCGAACTGCGAAAAGTGATCTGCCTTCAGGACCTGCCTGAAGAACTGCTGCAGTGGATGTTGGAACATGGTGAATACCATGAATATCCGGATGGAAGTATACTGACGAGGACAGGAGAACCCATCGATCACCTGTGGCTGATCATGGAAGGCAAAGGCATGTTTTACAAGGACTTCAATGGAAGGCTGATCCATTATTATACCTTCGAAAATAATACGACCACCGGCGGCGCGGGGGGATTGCTTCCATATTCAAGGATGAAGGCATCACCGGGATTTACCTTTGCCACAGGACAGTGCCGGATTTTTTCGATCCATAAGCAATATTTCCAGGAGCTCGAACGACTCAATCCGGACTTCATCCAGCGACTGATTGGATACATGACCGAACGTGCACGTTCCTTTGCCACACAACAGTTGCAAGAAGAAAAAATAAGTGCCCTGGGAAGACTCTCTGCGGGCGTGGCGCATGAGCTCAACAATCCTTCCGCGGCGATCACCCGACTCGCTATCGAGCTCAAGAAAAAACTACTGCTCAATTATAAACTCACCGAAAATATATTACTGCTGGAGCAACTTGATCCCGTGCAGGTAGAGCAACTTCGTGAAAAAACCATCTCCCTTGCCTTGCAGACCGCTACCGGCGACGGATTGACCACCTTGCAAAAAGTACAGAGAGAAAATGATTTTAGTGATTGGCTGGTCCAAGGCGGTTTCGGAGACAACAGGCTGATCAGTGAAACATTTACTACTGCTGGCTGGACAGTGGATGATCTACAGCAATTGTTAGCAACCGTGGGGCCGGATGCATTTTTGCCTTTGTTGCTTTGGCTCGAAAACCTGCTCACCGCATCATGGCAGTTGTCCGACCTGGAAGAAGCCTCTTCCCGCATATCTACACTGGTCAGTGCGCTTAAAAGCCATGTCCACATGGATAGGACCACTGACAAGGTGCCCACCAATCTGCATCGGGACATAGACAATACGTTAACCCTACTCGGATTCAAATGGCGTCAGAAGAACATCACGATCACCAAAAAGTATACTTCCTCCTTGCCCGAGATCGAAGCGTATGTCGGCGAACTCAACCAGGTATGGAGTAATCTCATCGACAATGCCATCCATGCACTGGATACCAATGGCGAGCTCACCATCGAGACCGCTGTCAACGAAAAGGATGTGCTCGTGCGTATTCGGGATAATGGACATGGTATTCCGCCTGAAGTACTGCCCCATATTTTTGAACCCTACTATACGACAAAGGATGTAGGGGAAGGATCGGGTATCGGGCTCGATATTGTGCAACGGGTCATCCGGAATCATCTTGGACAGATTCATGTCACTTCTGTGCCCGGCAATACCGAATTTACTATCGTGCTCCCGTTGATCCCCAAAGAAACATTATCCTATCAACCGGAAAGTAAAATTCCTGGACCATGAAAAGACCGTTTATATTAGTGATTGATGATGACATACAGGTGCTGAGGGCATTGGAACGTGACCTCCGCAATCAATACAGGAACAGCTATCATGTCATTGCAGCCAATTCAGCGGAGGAAGCCTATCAGTTGATCAGTGAGCTGAAACTGAAATCAGAAGAGATTGCGGTATTTATTTCTGATCAGCGCATGCCTGGCATGGATGGCGTCACCTTCCTGGAAAAGGCCAGGAAGGTCTATCCGAATGCAAAGCAGGTACTGATTACCGCTTATTCAGACATAGAAGTTGCGATCAGTGCCATCAATGATATCCACCTGGATTACTACTTGCTGAAACCCTGGAACCCTCCGGAGGAAAAATTGTATCCGGTATTGGATGAATTGCTGATGGAATGGCAATCTACTTTCCGGCCACCTCATGAAGGGTTGAAAATAATTGGCTTTCAGTGGTCCCCCAAATCGCATGCGTTAAAGGAATTTTTATCCGGCAACCTGATCCCCTATGTGTGGATTGATGTGGAGACGCATCCTGAAGGTGAAACCTATGTAGAAAGTGCCCGGATGGCAAAGGCGGATTTGCC
>DATHZY010000388.1:0-3494 GCA_035458325.1 Saprospiraceae bacterium
ATGGAATAGGCAAGCATGAGATGCCTATAAAACGTGATTCAATGCATATGCAGATTTATGGGATATCCACTTCCGGTCCGAGATCAATACAGCATATTCGATTAGCAAAAAATGGAATCATGTTGAAGGGTAATCAGCATGTGGTGGGAAAGTATAGTGAGGCCAATTTGCCAAGTCTTTTTTACCAGCAACGGAAGTTGAAATATCAAAAATGGGAAAAAGAAGAAATTAAAACTGACATGTCTGTCAAAAATAGATTTTTACACAATGAACTGGAAAGAAGAAAACAATAAACTCATCGGCGAATTCGTCTTCGAAGACTTTTCACAAGCATGGGCCTTCATGACTGAAGTGGCTATCCTTGCCGAACGTAAGAATCATCACCCGGACTGGACCAATGTCTGGAATAGGGTAGTGATCACCCTCACGACGCATGATGAAGGCGACATCATTACGGAAAAGGACCGCAAGATGGCCGATAGCATCAGCAAGATCTTCGAAAGGTATCAATATCGGTCGTAATGAGTTTGCAGAGTAAACTGCCTGATGTGGGCACGACGATTTTTACGATCATGTCGCGCCTCGCGGCTGAATACAAGGCGATCAACCTTTCACAGGGGTTTCCTGATTTCGATGCAGATCCGGCACTGATACTCGCGGTCTCCGAGGCGATGGCTAAAGGGCAAAATCAGTATGCACCGATGCCTGGCCTTCCCGAACTCAATGTGGCTATTGCAAAAAAGCTTAATGGCGATTACGGCTGGATGCCAGATCCTGATACAGAGATCACGGTGACAGCAGGAGGTACACAAGCATTGTATTCCATCATCGGGGCTATGATCAGCCAGGGTGACGAAGTGATTGTGCTCGAGCCAAGCTATGATAGTTATATTCCTTCCATCGTTTCTTTCGGCGGTGTAGTCAGGACCGTTCAGCTGCTTCCGCCTTCTTACAAAGTAAATTGGGACGAGGTAGAATCGCTGATCACTTCACGCACCAAACTCATCATGATCAATACACCTCACAATCCATGTGGAGTCGTATTGGAAGAATCTGATCTTAAGCGCCTTGAGGAAATCGTCCTGAAGCATGGTATATATCTCATCAGTGATGAAGTCTATGAGCACATCATCTTTGACGGCCATGAGCATCAATCCGTGTTGCGTTATCCGGAATTGTATAAGCGGTCCTTTGTCGTATTCTCTTTTGGAAAAAGCCTGCACGTCACAGGCTGGAAAACTGGCTACGTAATTGCTCCATCCGAATTGACCACCGAACTCCGAAAGATCCATCAGTTCAATGTCTTCTCCGTCAACAGGCCCATCCAGCATGGTGTGGCATACTACATCACCCATCATGCTGACTTCGCAGCCTTGTCCTCCTTTTACCAGGACAAGCGTGATTTGTTTTTGAAATTGATGAGTGGACTGCCCCTTAAATTCCTTCCCTGCTATGGCAGTTATTTCATCCTCGCCGATTACAGTGATGTTTCATCCCTCGATGACCGTGCCTTCGCAAAGCAACTCACCATTGAGGGCGGTGTAGCCACTATTCCGTTGAGTCCATTTTACAAAAACGGCAGTGATGAAAAGATCATTCGTTTTTGCTTCGCGAAGAAGGAGGATACGTTGATTGAGGCGGCGGATAGATTGCGGAAATATTTCAGCCGCTAATTCGCGCTAATTTTCGCAAATTAAATTTTAATCCAAACGATTGTTTTTTTTAAAACAATCGTTCATAGTAGCCTCCGGCTACGGCAGTAAAATCATTTGATACTTATTCTATTTGAGAATTGTTGATAGCAGCCTCCTGGCTGCAAGCAGAAACTACTTACCACTCACGACTCACGATTCACGTTTTCTATATTCTTCACCTCCATTGTCCTTTATACTCACAATTCACCACTCACCACTCACAATTTTTCACTTTTCACTTGGTTGCTGAGCTGTAGCACAAGGATGCGAGATAGCAGGTCGAAGCATCATTTTTCACTCTTCACTTGCACAAGGCTGTCCGCCGGAAACGAAGTTTCAATCCTCGTCATTTGAGCATGCGCCCAGTCGATTAAGGTTTGGCGTTGAGCATCGGTGAGCTTTGCATCCGGATGCTGGCCAAACCAGGTGTAGGAGGATAAGGGCATTTCTTTATTCTCCACGACTTCGGCGATCTCTTCAAACTTGTGGTATTGCTCGGCAATGCTGCAATTGGAAAAGTGCATAAAATTCAATTGCTTCTTTGCTTTGTTGATATGGTTGGCCATAATCCAGGTAACCGGCTGCACCTTATAGTACCAGGGATATCGAGTCAAATTGGAGTGGCAGTCGAGACAAGCACTTTTGAGTACTGCAGAGACTTCCTGCGATATCGGGTAATTGATATAAATCGCATATCTGGCGCCTCCTTCTTCGTTTTTAACGGGATGAATAAACTGGATCACGACGAGTCCAAGAGCCAGGGCAATCAGGATTTTCTTTAGCATTGGGTAAAAGTAAGGAAAAGGGGGAATGGCTCATGCTTCGACCTGCTATACACATTCTAAGGGCTACAGCACCAACCGTGTGCTACAACAGCTAAGCTACCGCCACTCCTTCTCACAACTCACAACTCACCATTTTTCACTTTCTTCTCATCACCAGGCTATCCGCCGGATACCTGGCCGCGATCATCGCCATCTGCGACTGAGCCCAGATGATCAAAGTCTCCCGTTGTTCGTCAGTAAGGTTGGCATCAGGATGTAGACCAAACCAGGTGTAGGAAGGCAGTGGCATTTCTTTTTCCCTGACCATTTCTGCGACCTCTTCAAACTTATGATGTTGGTAAGCGATGGGGCGATTGGTAAACTCAGAGAAATTGAGATGTTCTTTCCCTTCATTGACATGATTGGCAAGCCACCATGCGGCTGGTTGTATTTCAGCATACCATGGGTACCGGGTGACATTGGAATGGCAATCCAGGCAGGCCGGTTTAAGGATCGCATTGACCTCGGGGGGGACGTTGTACCGGGTCGGCATGGAATTCGCTACGCCCCCTGCGTTGTTTTTGGCGGGGCGGATAAACTGGATCAGGACCAGGACGATAGCGAGGGCGATGAGGATTTTCTTGATCATAGGGTAAAAATAAGGAAAAGGGGGAAGGAGTAAAAGGCAGAACGGCAGAATGGCGGAACGGCGGAAGGGGAAGAGAAATTAAACTGCGCCTCTGCGTCTTCCGCTACTAATACCATGTATTTGGCGGAATCAAAGAATTACTTTGATCTGCGCGATATTTCTTTGTCTTTGGGGTATTTTCTGTAAATGAAAAAGGCCATCAGCATTACACTGATGACCTTTTCTTGTGGGAGTACACGGGTTCGAACCGCGGACCCTCTGCTTGTAAGGCAGATGCTCTGAACCAGCTGAGCTATACTCCCCTTTCTTAAAAGTGGAGTGCAAACATAACATCTTTCTCCATTCCTACCAAAAATTGTAGGTATTTTATGTTTGAGTGCTCATTAT
>DATHZY010000389.1:0-3123 GCA_035458325.1 Saprospiraceae bacterium
CGACGTACCATCCATTTCTTTGTACTGGCTATTAGGATAGGTAGACAATATCTTCATACCCGGAGCCGCAATGCCATAGGATAGATCCTTGACAGTATTGGAAAAAGGAGCCTTTCGCTGATCCGGCCCAAGGGCTGACACAGAAATAATTCCCTTGGCATTTGCAGGTGAATAGTCTTTAGCATTCTGATTGCTGTTGCCCGCAGCAGCGATCACAATAGAGCCTTTCGCATTAGCATACTTGACAGCTTCCTCATAAGCTTTCTGGCGGCTGTCGGAGGAAATGCTGCCTAATGACATGCTGATCACATCTGCACCCATATCGGCTGCCCTGATCATCCCCTGGATCGTACTTTGCTGATTGCCTACCCCCATCGCATTCATGACCTTGATGCTGGTCACCCGGACATAGGATGCATCCGGAACCAAGGAAGCGACACCGATTCCGTTATTGGATACAGCAGCAGCGATTCCGGCACAATGTGTTCCATGGCCCAGCGGATCTGTATCATTGGCAGTACCGTTGGATTGAAACTGGGTTTTCAGGTCTTCATGCTGCGCATCAACTCCGGAATCAACTATAGCGATAAACGCCACTTTCTTCGGCTTGATGCCGGAAGATTTCAGAAACGCATGCACCTGGTCACCCTGTATCGCATCCCAGCCCCATTGACGATTGGTCATCGGATCATTGACGTTCCTGGCATTGACGGTGGGCGTGTTCGCCACATCTTCCTTTATTTCCAACTGGATGACTTCATTATACTCAATAAATTGTGTGCTCCCTAATCGCTTCAGTTCCCGGATGATTTCAGTGGTTTTATTTTCTGCTTCGTCCGGAATGCCCACCGCAAGGAATTCATCAAGACGACTCAGGGTGGGATCTGCGAGTTGAAAGGCGGGTTCAACCTTTAGCCCATATTTTTTAATGAGCCGTTCATATGCCTTGGGGATGCCTCCATTTTCCGTTTCAACGAGCAATTCGAATTCATCATTGGGTTCCGTAACGGATACTTCAGCTTCCGGGAAGGTGGAGTACAACATATTGAAACCAACAAACTGGATCAAGCCATATACGGCAACAGCGGCTATAAGGACCAGGATGGCACTATGCTTCAGGTAGTTGAACAGCTGGGACACCACACCGAGAATAACCATGTCCCTGAATAAGATCAATAGTTTATAAGACAAGGACGCTTCTGTAAAAGCCAGTGAAAAAAGATAAGCCATAAAGGAGATCAGGAAGAGACTACTCATCTTGCGGCTCATCGACCGGTTTTCCTTGAAATAAAACCAGAGGATCAATCCCGTGAGGGCCAGGAGGTAACTGATCGGATAAAGGAGATTTAACATAAGGTGATTAACAAATCTTAACCCAATTTAGTGCTTTACCCAATAGGGAGGTATCATCCTTAGACCAATCTCTATCTTCAACCGCTTAACAGTTGTTAAGTATTACCTTACTTTTGCGCCTCGGTATAACCAAAAGTTGTTTTTTTGGTTTCTATCGCTGGAACATGAACATTCAATAAATAAACCAGATAATGAGTGAGAAAGTACACTGCCTGATTATTGGCAGCGGTCCGGCAGGCTATACTGCGGCGATCTATGCGGCCAGAGCGGGCCTCAAACCAGTTTTATATACAGGCATGGAGCCTGGAGGGCAATTGATGATTACCACAGAGGTTGAAAACTACCCTGGATACCCCAAAGGTATTCAAGGCCCTCAGATGATGGACGAATTCAGGGAACAGGCGGAGCGATTTGGTACGGATGTCCGATATGCCCTTATTTCAAAGGTCGATCTGACTGGTCCGGTTCACAAAGCTTGGACAGATGCGGGAGATGAAATCGAAGCTGATGCCATCATTATATCGACGGGTGCCAGCGCCAAATGGCTCGGACTGGAATCTGAAAAGCGATTGACCAATAAAGGGGTTTCGGCCTGTGCCGTATGTGATGGATTTTTCTTCCGTCACATGGATGTCGCAGTAGTTGGAGCAGGGGATACTGCCGCAGAAGAAGCGATGTACCTCAGCAAACTTTGCCCAAATGTGCATCTCATCGTAAGACGCGATGAAATGAGGGCAAGCAAGATCATGCAGGAACGGGTACTGAAGACCTCTAATATCATAGTACACTGGAATTCAGTGACCGAAGAAATCCTGGGTGATACGGAGGTTGAAGCCATGCGTATCAAGAATACCGTGACCGGTGAGGAGAAGATCATTCCGGTCAAAGGCTTTTTTGTGGCTATCGGTCACAAGCCAAATACGGATATTTTCAAAGGCTGGCTCGATATGGACGAAGCAGGGTACCTGATTCCGGTGCCAGGTACCAGCAAGACTAAAATCGAAGGCGTTTTCGTATCAGGCGACGCGGCAGATAAGGTTTACCGCCAGGCCATTACGGCTGCAGGCACCGGTTGTATGGCCGCCCTCGATGCCGAACGCTATCTCGGAGCCAAAGGAATTGTTTGATCAAAGGGCCATATCTCTTTAGTACCTAATAATGTATTTTTACATTTTCACTCACAACTGACAACTCACAATTCACAACATCATGTCCGCATCCACCAAATTTCGTCCCGGGGTATTACATGGCCAGGAAGTAACTGATCTGCTCAACCATGCCAATGAAAACGACTATGCACTTCCTGCAGTCAATGTCATTGGTACGAGTTCGATCAACGCTGTATTGGAAACTGCTCAGTTGGTTAAATCCCCTGTCATCATACAGTTCAGTAATGGTGGAGCTGCCTTCTATGCAGGGAAAGGCCTCAGCAATGATGGTCAGCGTGCCGCAGTGCTTGGTGCGATCAGTGGCGCCGAGCATGTGCATCGTGTGGCAGAAGCTTATGGGGTGACCGTCATTATGCATACGGATCATTGCGCAAAGAATCTGTTGCCATGGTTTGATGGTATGCTGGATTTCCAGGAAAAATATTTTGATGCGAATGGCAAGCCTTTGTACAGCTCCCATATGCTCGATCTCTCTGAAGAGCCACTGCATGAGAATATTGAAATCTGTGTTTCTTATTTCAAACGCCTCAAAGCCATGGGGATCACGCTTGAAATAGAACTCGGAGTCACCGGAGGTGAAGAAGATGGCGTAGACAATACA
>DATHZY010000390.1:0-3081 GCA_035458325.1 Saprospiraceae bacterium
ATAGAAAACGAAGGAAATGATCCATCGGAGATAACTATAGATGGCGGTATTGGTATTCTTAAGTCCATCTGCTGACAATAAACTCTGCAGGATAGGTTTACCGATGATGATCACCACCAGTGATCCCACCATAAACATGCCGAGTAGCATGGTCAGATATATAGCTCTCCATTCCCTTTGTAGCAGGTTTTGTTTCTTATATGTAGTTTCATAACTCTTGTGGAAACCTTTCAGCATTGAACTTACCCCATTGGAAGCGAAGAAGATCGCCAATAATAAACTCAGACTCAACAAACCTTCTTTTCCGGTTTGAGTCATCTCGACGATAATATTATTGATGTAGGTAGCCATTTCGGAAGGAAGGAGGTCAACATAATTTCGTTGAAATGCGGCAACCATATTATCAATCGGCAAATAAGGCAACAGGGATAGAATCACGAGGAGTCCCGGAAAAATAGAGAGGAAGAAACTGTAGGCCATTGAATTAGACCTGACCATGATATCATCCCTGAGGATTTCTTTCCAGACATATTTCAATATGACGGCGATCGGAATGCCGTTGAAACCCGGAAGGCTCTGCCTGTAGAGAACGGCCCTTAGCTCCCTATATTTTCGATGCCAGTATGCCTTGTTCACTTGTAATAGGGTCTAAGCGGATCCTTGATGAAATCCGGTGCGTCTATTCGTTTTTGTGTCCGGGCATCCAGAAAGCACAATTGCACCAGGGCCCCATTGAGCAATGAACCTGCTTCATTGTGGATTTCGTATCGGAACCTGATCTCCTTGTCCGGGAGTGATGGTATCGAAGTGTGGATCGTCAGCAGATCATCATATCGCGCCGGCCTGAGATAGCGGACTTGCATATTGATGACCGGCATCCAGATGTGATGAAGCTTCTCTAGGTCGGCATAGAGGACACCCAGGTTCCTGATGGCTTCGACCCGTGCAACTTCGTAATATTGGGCATAAACGCCATAATAGACAAACCCCATCTGATCTGTCTCTCCATAACGTACCCTTAGTTGCCAGGTATGCTGATAACTCATGATCTCAGGATAGGGCAGGTCATACAGTGTGAGCCGCCACGAGCCCTGGAGAGTTCATTACTAGGCAGGGTGATGATCGTTTTTTCAACACTGGCTGCGTAGGTTGGATCGGCGGAAGCTTTCAGTAAAAAGTCTTCTGCCCTCATGACATTGAAACCTGAGGCTTTGAATGCTTCTTCGGTAAAGGGGTTTCTGTCGTAAGTAAGCGCTACGCCCGGACGGATGGTCACCAGGTTGCAGCCATCAGTCCATTGTTCGCGCTCCTGATAAGGTGATTTTCCATTGCCGCTCAGGATAAACTGCATTTTACTATTGATTTCCTGCTTGATAAATTCACTGATAGAGGAGTACTCCCGCTCGCAGCCATCTTTGTCAAACACTTCCACGTAGCTGCTGAGGCCATCAACGACGATGGGCTTATAGGCCACAATGTGATCTGTATCAACATGGGTAAAGATCGTATCAATGTGCATATAGGATCGTTCACGCGGGATCACTACCATGGCTACATGGTCGATGACATTTCGTTCAAAGAGGATCTTCTTCAAGGAATGGAAGGCGTGCGGTGTGGATCTTTCGCTGCACCCGATCAGGAGGTACTTATTGTTGAGTACCATCATATCCCCACCTTCGATAGAGATCCGTTCTCCATCGCGGGAGGGGGGGAACATATCAACATCGTTGAGGTTGATCAGTCTTTTTTGTTCCTTGAGATGCTGGAAGGAGGGATGATACCAGAAGATGAAACGGGAGAGGAGGTTTTCGCGGTAGCGGGCCTCCTTGGCTGCCTTGGTGATGACAATGTGGTCATTGACTACCACCGCAATATCCCTGGTAAAGATGAGATTGGGGACCGGATCAAAATAAATGTAGTCTGTATTCGGATCCCGTCCGGTAATCAGGACCTGGGTCAGCAGCTCATCGTCCATGGCATTGAGTTCTTCGACATACCTGGCAGGAAGCTCTTCGAAGCTGGCGATGTACCCCATGAAGTGTTCCCTGGCTTTTGGATCGGCTTTGAGGGACTCCAGCACGAGATCCTGCACTTCCAGTACATTGGCACGACCAATAAAATGAGCCAATACCGAGGTGAAGATGTCATGTTCTTCCTGCATTTTAGGCAGGTGGACGATATCATCAAAGAGCAGTTCACCCGCATGGCGGGGTGATATCCTGGCGATTCCGGCATCCGGCCTGTGTACAATAACGCGTTGCAAGGCCCCTATTTCAGATGGAACGTAAACATGATCGATCATATCGCAAAGGTAAGGTTAAGTCCCTATGAAGACAGCCTGTGCCCCTCAAATCATTTTTAAATCTTTACGGCCTGTCCAACTTGAACCTAATACGTATTTTTACATTTTATACAACTAAAATAAAGCCAATCCTAAGACCCGCTATGTTAAAAAAGTTCAAGTCGCTTTTTATCATTGAAGAGGGGGCTACCACCCCTGAAACGCAGACTCCTGTTGAAAAGACGACCAATCCTCAGAAGGATGTTCCTGCGCCGACCAGGTCTTTTCAGGTGCCGGAAGGTACATCTGGACCCGGCAAAGTACAGGACAAGTTTCTGGAGGTATTGTTTGATGCCCTGGAATCCAGTAACCAGGATGGCTTTGATTATATGGAGTTTAAGGATTTCCTGAAGTCCCTTGCCAAGCTTTCGATGGATGATGAAACTCGGTACAAATCCGCTTTTGCTACAGCGCAGACCATGGGGGCCACCAAGGAGAAGATTGTTTCCAGCGCGCAGCATTACATCGAAATCTTATCCAGGGAGCAGTCAAAATTTCAAGAGGCGCTGAAAGGCCAGCGGGACAGGAATCTGACCGGTAAGCAAGAGGAGATCAAACAACTGGAGCAAACCATAAAGAACAAGGAGGCAGAGATCGAAAAACTCAAGTCAGATCTTGAAGCCCACAGGCAACAAATCGGCAATCTGGAACAGGAAATCAATACAGCCAGTGAGAAACTCGCTCAGACAGCCAATGATTTTGAAGCAACTTACCAGGCGCTGCTCGGCCAGATCCAGTTT
>DATHZY010000391.1:0-3039 GCA_035458325.1 Saprospiraceae bacterium
GTCTGCAGCCTCTTCAATCAGCGAGGGTAAATTCGCCGGATTCCGGAGCTTGCCGGAATAGTGGATGGTCAGTCCCATTTTCAACTGGTTTAAAAAGGTGATGCCTTGGCAGCATCCAGCCACCAAAGCGAATTGTTTTCAAATGGAAATTAGGGGGTTCAGGGACAGGATGCAAATATTTTTTTGAAAAAATATTTCCGGCAATCTACATCACCTCCCTTTATGATTACTATCATTTTCATTGACCTGGAATTGGCCGACCTTGATCGTTTAAATATTTTACCTTAAATGCATTATGCGGATATTACTGACAGGAGCGAATGGATATATCGGGATGAGGCTGTTGCCTGTCCTGGTGGAAGCAGGTCATGAAGTAACCTGTGTGGTGCGTGACCGAAACCGTTTCCAACCGGCAGAAGATCTGCTCCGGCAGGTAGAGGTTATCGAATTTGACTTCCTGCAACCTGAAAATGCACTGCAGCATTTCAATAAGAAGGTATATGATGTTGCCTACTATCTGATTCATTCACTCGGTGATACCAGCACCACACTCAAGGAGTATGAATTGCGCTCCGTGGGTTGTTTTATTCTCGTATCCTCCTTGTGCCAGGTAAGACAAATCGTTTACCTGGGCGGCATCAGCAATCAACCCAAATTGTCCAGTCACCTGTTGGCGCGCAAAGTCGTCAAGGATGTCATCATCAATTCAGGCATTCCCTATACGATCTTCGAAGCGGGTATCATTGTTGGATCGGGCAGCGTGTCCTTTGAGATCATCCGGGACCTCACGGAAAAATTACCTGTGATGGTGGTGCCACGTTGGCTGAATTCAAAATGTCAACCTATTGCTATTCGGAATGTCATCAATTATCTGTCTCGATGTCTGCGGGATGAAAAAACATACTTCAGGACATTCGAGATCGGGGGACCTGATGTACTTTCCTACAAGCAAATGCTGCTGGATTTCGCCGAGGTAAGAGGTTACAAGCGGTATATCATCGCCATGCCTGTCGTTTTTCCTGGTTTGTCAGCATATTGGTTATACCTCACCACGTCTGCCAACTTTACCATAGCCAAGCAACTTGTGGCAAGCATGAAGCATGACGTCATCTGCAAGGAACATAGTATCCAGGACATCATACCACAGGAATTGATTCCTTATAAGGAAGCGATCAGGATGGCGTTTATGCGGATCAAGCAAAATATGGTTGTGTCCAGTTGGACCGATGCAGCCTCGAGTAGCCTGACCCATCTGGATGTCAATCAATATATCGAAGTGCCCAACAATGGCTGTTACACTGATCGCCGGTGGCTGGAAATCGATTGTGATAAAACGGAAGAAGTTGCTGATCGGTTCTTTGGCATCGGAGGAAATAACGGATGGTTCTATGCGGACAAGCTATGGCAGATTCGCGGTTTTATGGACAAGATGGTGGGAGGTGTAGGCATGGAACGCGGGCGAAGAAGTGAAACAGATATCCAGGCGGGTGAAGTACTTGATTTCTGGAGAGTGCTACTCGCTGACCGTAAAAATCACCGGCTGCTTTTATTTGCCGAAATGAAAATCCCGGGCGAAGCCTGGCTCGAATTCTCTATCGTGAAGAGTAAGAATCATTGTATCCTCAAACAAATAGCCACCTTTCGCCCACAGGGTATCTTAGGCCGTAACTATTGGTATGCCATGCTGCCATTCCACTATTTTATTTTCAGGAACATGCTGAAACGGATAGCTGGGGTCGAGAATAAATAAATTTAAATATTTAGTACGGACAGGACGCGTCGTGTCCGTACTAAATATTTAAATTTATTTCATCCTAATAATTCTTTCTTCACCGCATCCAGCGTAGTCCTTGCAATAGCCCGGTCGGGAGCTTCACAATAAACACGAAGAACAGGCTCCGTACCCGATGGGCGAATCATAATCCAGGTATTGTTATCCAGATAATATTTGAAGCCATCAAGTTTCTCGGTGCGCGTAATGTTGTAAGAACCGAATGCTGTGAATTTATCACCATGGCATTTATTGAGTACATCTTCCTTTTGTGCTTCCGTGATATGCAGATCATCCCGGTCAAAGGCAAAGGTGCCGATCTCATCGTAGACCATTTGAACAAGTTCCTTTAAGGACTTTCCGGCCTTGGCCATAAACTCAAGGATCATCAATCCGATCCACACACCATCGCGTTCCGGAATATGTCCCTTGACAGCAAGGCCACCTGATTCTTCACCGCCCACCAGTACATCTTCCCTGGTCATGATCTCTGCGATGTATTTAAATCCGATCTTGGTCACTTCAACATCAAGACCAAATTTCTTTGCCATCTGTACCATCTTATCAGTCACAGAAAAGGTGATGACCACTTTCCCGGTCATGCCTTTGTATTTGTGTAAATACAGGAGCAGCAATAAGAGGATATGGTGTGAATCCACAAAATTGCCATCCCCATCAAACATCCCGATACGGTCAGCATCACCATCATTGGCAATACCAATCTGCATGTTTGGATCCGCCTTGATCATCTCTGCAAATGGTTTCAGGTTGCGCTCGATCGGCTCAGGTGCCTGGCCATAGAAAGAAGGATTATAATCACAATGCAGGCACGTGGCCTTTGGAAGTATACGCGGGAAAATCAAATACCCTGCCCCATACATCGCATCATATCCGATCGTAAACGTAGAGTTGCGTATGGCCGGAATATCAAAGGATGCCATGACATGATCGTAATACATGTCTTCGAGGTTCATGTACGTGAGCAAACCATTTTCCTTCATCTTGTCCAGCGAATCAAGATCCTTCATCGGCTTATCTGGTATATGGTTTTCCACCGCTGCTATATCATCGGGGACAGACGGTCCGCCAAAAGAGGATTTTAATTTAAAGCCATTATAGGATGGCGGATTGTGACTGGCGGTGATGACGATCCCCAGGTCTGCACCCAGTTTTCTGACCCCAAGTGAGACCATGGGTGTGGAGGCGACATGATCACCCATCACCACCTGAATCTGATGGCTACCCATCACCCGGGCGGCTGCTTCTGC
>DATHZY010000392.1:0-2904 GCA_035458325.1 Saprospiraceae bacterium
ATGAGGCGCTGGGGGATCATGAAATCTTTGTTCCCTTTTTAAGTTACCCCTACGCCTGTGGATGTAAGGATCCGGATTATCTGGAAGCCAGTCCTGACTATGCCTGTGAAGACAATAGTTTGTGCAAGACGCTCATCGTGCTGGGTTGCACAGACTCCATGGCATGCAATTATAATCCGGATGCCAATTTTAATGTCGCAGACCTCTGCTGTTATATAGGTTTTTGTCATGACCTGGATATCAGCGTGGTATGTCCTGATTTGCAGCCACGAATTGATGGCTTTGATGCACATGTGAAAGTTTACCCAAATCCTGTAATCGATGAACTTCGATTCGATTTAGGCATCGTTCAGCACAACGATATAATATATAGCATCCATGATGTGTATGGACGAATTGTACATAAAGGAGTCATTCAGGATCAGGTATTCATGATAGATGTATCGTCATTAGTAACTGGAATGCATGCATTGCAGCTGCAGGTTGCAGGATATGACATCGCACCGGTGCCATTTATAAAGATGTAATGGTCAAACCATCTGAAATTGAAAACATGTTTGCAACCAATGTTTATTTTATGTCGATACACAATCTAATCAGGCGTGTGAAGCGGACAGGTCTAATTCTGATGGCGGGTTTGCTTATCATCATGCAAAGCTGCGGAGATGATGGAAATGCTACACCTGTGAAGCAAACAGGACTTGTAACAGATCGTGAAGGAAATACCTACAAGACGATCAGGATTGGAAATCAATGGTGGATGGCGGAAGATCTTCGCGTCACCACTTTTGCCTCAGGTGAATTGATTCCCTTGATCACGAGTCCTGAAGAATGGGCATCTGCGACATACCCGGCATTAACTCATTACAACAATAGTACAATGAGAACTGAGGTGCTATATAATCATCATGTGATCGGATCCGGAGAGTATATAGCGCCGCCCGGATGGCGGGTTCCTACAGATGAGGATTGGAAAATTCTGGAAGAGTACCTGGGCTTGCCGGTTGCAGAAATCGACGAGACGAATTGGCGGGGAACAGACCAGGGCGATCAGTTGAAGATTGAAACCACCACGACAGAAGGCTGGATCCGGTATGATGGTGTGTGGGGTACTAATTCATCCGGATTTTCTGCCACGGGGGGTAGCTGCAGGGTATTTAATGGAGAGTGGGGAATTCCACCCACACGGCATAGCGGATATTGGTGGACCTCCACAGTTGTCAATGGGCATGCATGGTACAGGTATCTGGATTATAAGAAGTCAGGCATCTTCAGGTATACCGCGCATCCAAATTATGGATTCAGTATCCGGTGTGTAAAAGAATAAATGACGATTGCCTGTTCGCTGACCATGGTCGGGAATAGAAAAGGATAGACCACCATTCTTTGTTTTCTAATTCAAAAAAATCGTTGTCGGTGATGCACATGAGACATGTAAAGATTTACATACATGGACCTTTTTCCATGTGATGTTATTTCACTGGGCATTCAAAGGACATTTGTCATAATTGTAAATATATAATCAAATGCACATCGATGTTTTTACCATTTTCTGATAGTAAAAAAGGAGGTTGGTAATATTGCGAAACTAGATTTGTGGCATTCAAAAACCTATTTCTTTTAACCTTAAACTTATTACTTATGTTGATGAAACGTTTACGTTTCTCAGTGGCTCTCTTTGCCGCTGGGTTCACGATGACTGCCCATGCGCAGAATGATTTAGGACAAGCTTGCGGTTGTCCCGCAGTGAGTACAAGGCCTACGCTCAACCTCTCTTTAAGAGCTGATGTGGATGGTAACCTCACTGCTTCTAACACGGTGTTGTCCTGCGATACCACGTACATCCTCAATGACAAGATCTATGTCGGCGATGGAAAATCAATCACCATTGCTCCCGGTACCGTCATCAAAGGTCTCCAGGGTGTATCCGGTGACAACAACGCACTGATCGTATCCAGGGGCGGAAAGATCTTCGCACCAGGTACCTGCGATTGCCCGATTGTATTTACAGCCAATGCTGATCCGATGAATGGCACGTACGGCATCACCAATAAAGGAAAATGGGGTGGTGTAGTACTGCTTGGTAAAGCAAGAAATAATCTCAAAGGTGGATTCGGACCAAACACAGTTTCTGATGGAATTGGATTTATTGAAGGATTCACTTCTTCCGAGCCTAGAAACAACTATGGCGCAGCTCCAGGTGCACATGATGATAATGACAACTCTGGTATCATGACCTATGTATCTATCCGTCACGCGGGAGATATCGCAGGTGCTGCTAATGAATTGAATGGTCTTACGCTTGGTTCAGTTGGAAGAGGTACCACCCTAAGCCATATTGAGGTTATTTCAAACCTCGATGATGGGATTGAATTTTTCGGTGGAACTGTGGATCTCAAGTATGCATCTGTGTTATTCAATGATGATGATGGATTTGACTGGGATCAGGGATGGAGCGGAAATGGCCAGTTCTGGGTAGTGGTTAAGACCGACTTAACAACTGCAGCAGGTGGAGACAACGGATTTGAACTTGATAGTGATGATGGACTCCAGTGTACCTATCATGCAAGTCCAAAAATCTATAATGCTACATTTATCGGTGCTGCCGGTATCAATGGCGGACCTGCAGTTGACAACAACCAGGCTATTGAATGGAAGGAAGCCAGCCGTGGTGAAATCAGGAACTGCATCTTCTCTAACTATAACAGAGGAGCAGCTTTTGCCAATACATCCACACACTTTATTGATGCTGACGGAACAGGACCAGGTGCTCCAGTACCAACGGACGACTGTTATGCAGCCTGGAACTCAGGTGCGCTGATCATGCAAAACAACACCTTTATCGGTTGTACAACCGGTGAGCAGGTACGTGTTGCCGGTGCAAATGGCAGCCCTGCTGACCTT
>DATHZY010000393.1:0-3751 GCA_035458325.1 Saprospiraceae bacterium
TCATTTCCCCCGGATTACCAATACCAGTTTGGGTCGAAAATATGGGCCAAAACCATGTGGGTATTGATTTTCAGTCTATTACTCCTTACTGTAACGCTGCAAGGGTCTTATTTATTGCATTAAAGTCCGGTTGCAGGAAACCATCTTCCAGAACTTCAGCATATTTCACTACCCCTTCACGGTCAATCACAAAGGCGGATCGTTTGGAAACACCAGCATCGTACAGGCTGCCATAGGCCTTGCTCACTTGTTTTGTAGAATCAGACAGTAAGGGGAAATTATAGTTCTGCTCAGCCTTATAACTAGCCAATACATCAGTAGGATCAACAGAAATCCCGAAAACCTCGGCATTAAGCGCTTCATATTGCCCAAGGTTGTCACGCACCGTACAAAGCTCTTCAGTGCATACGCTGGTAAATGCTTTAGGAAAGAAAAACAGCACAACATTTTTCCCTTTTTGAGCGCTCAGGGTCACTTGCTGTTCATTACTATCTAACAAAGAAAAATCGGGGGCCTTAGTTCCTACCATAAGATTTTGAGGTTTTGCAGAAAAAGAGAACAGACTGCCAAAAGAATTGTTCAGACAAATCAGAATTTAGGGCATTTCACTTTTTCCTTGCTGGAGTTGTCAGATTCCAGGTAAGTGATGTACGACAAAGACGTTTCAATGCCGCCCCTGCCCATAGAAGCTGTTCTGAGAGATGAGACATTGATGTCGTAGCTGAAAGCCAGTGAGAATGGGTACCAGTCCATTTTCACCACAGGGATCACTGCATCCTTATAGCGATAATAGGCTCCCAAATGAACCGTGTAGTCCGGAATATCCTCGTCCCCAATTTTGCGGGAATACATGGCGCCTGCAATTGCGGTTTGACTTGGTCCCTGCCTGGTGTAATCTCCATGGAAAGTTACATACTGCATGATGTCAATGTTGAATTTCAATCCACCTGAGACTACCCATTTGGGAAGATGATTGATATTGCGATAAAAGGCGTTCACTGGTTTGTTGAAATGGTGGTAAGCGATCCCCCCAAAGATCAGATGCTGTTCATCATACCCCAAAGTTGTACTTAAGCTCATACCCACCGTCATGTCGAAGTACGAGTAATTTGCATTGAACGTTTCGCCGTCGGGCAGTGAGCCATTATAGCCAAAGCCATCGTATTGATTATCGGTAGTTACCTTCGAGCGGTCGAGTTTCCGGGTAACCATCCCTCCCATAAAGCCCAATGAGAGATAAGTGTTCCTGCTTTCACTTAACGACTTGTGGAAATTCAATGCGGGTAAAAAATGTGTGGTGGTGAGGGCAACAGTTCCTGCCCGGTCAAACATCATTTGAAGACCTGCCGTGAAGTAATCATCACCTTTACCAATGGGAAACTTGTATTCGGCGTTTAAAGACCCTGTTTGATAAGGGAAGGAAATGGAATTCCATTGATTCCGGTATACTCCCTGTACCCTTATATCGCCTTCGTACAGTCCGGCCAGAGAAGGATTTCTGAGTAAGGGCGCTTCAAAAAACTGAGAAAACTGAAGATCCTGTGCAAACAGCTTTGTATACCCGCTTGTAAGCAGTATTAAAACCAGCAGAATCTTATATGTGTGTCGCGTTTTCAAGTTTGCCTGTTATCTTACCAGCATTATATCGCCTTTCAATGTTACTACCGTATTGTTTTCACAGATCACGTCGATCATATACACATAAACATCTGACGGTAATTTTTGTCCTTTGAATGTTCCGTCCCATCCGGCTGATCTGTCGTTAGCCATAAAATTATAACGCCAGTACACTTCCTGTCCCCAACGACTGTAAATACGCATGGCTTTTACATTCATGATACCTCTGCCCCTGGGATAAAACACTTCATTGTTTCCATCCCCGTTTGGAGAAAATGTATTGGGTATAAAAAGATTGTCGTTATTGCAGACCACAAATACGGTGATCTTGTCTGTTATGGTACATCCGCCATTGTTTACCACAGTGGCAGCGTATTCGGTTTTTTGTTTGGGTGATGCCACCGGGTCGATGCAATCCGTACAACTCAGCGCAGTAGTAGGCGTCCAGCGAACGCTCACGATATCATTCGACACAACCGGATTGAATTTGGTACTCGAGCCCACAGGTATGGTTACATCAGCGCCAAGATCGAATACCGGATAAGGGAACACGGAGACCGTTACCGAATCTTGCGTCACAAAACATCCCTGGAGATCAGACCCGGTAACAACATATGTGGTTGTTGCGGTGGGACGTGCAATGGGAGAAGATGTATTGGGATTGTTTAATCCCGTGGCCGGAGACCAGCTATACACCTGGGTTCCACTGGCGAAGAGTTGCATGCCTAATCCCAGGCAAAGACTATCGTTGGGAGGCGCAACAACTGTACTTGGCTGAACCACGGTCAGTTTAACAGAATCGTCCACCTGGCATCCAAGTGCCGAAGTTCCACGCAATCTGTATAGGGTTGTGATCAAGGGTGTTGCAACGGGAGTAGCACAATTGGTACAACTAAGTCCTGCCACAGGCGGAAGCCATTGATAGGTGGTTGCACCCGAGCCATTCAGGGTGGAAGATTGCCCCAGACAAAGGGTGGTATCACTTCCGGCATCAAGTGCCGGAAGTGGATGTATGGTCACATCTTTCAATACCGTATCAACACAGCCACTGCTGTTGGTCACCAATAATTTTACCGATAAGGTTCCTGGTACCAGGTATTGCTGGGTTGGTGGATTCTGAAGTGTGGAAGTATTACCATTGGCAAAGTTCCAATCCCATGTTACAGAGGATGTGTCAGGCGCCAGTATACCACGGTAGGTGATAAACCTGTTGAGGCAGGCCGTGTCGGCCGACTGGATACTGGCAACCGGTGAGGCCACCGACTTGATATAACGGGGTAGCGTAACCGAATCTGTACAACCAAGCTCGGTAAGTATCTTTAACTTGACATCATAGAAACCGGTGGCGTTATAGTAGTGCGTTGGGTTGGCGCCTGTACCTTTGGACCCATCTCCAAAATCCCATTCCCAAAGTTGGATGGCTCCATTGGTTCTGGTGGTATCCAGGAAACTTACAAAGCCCCGATCGCAGACAGTAGTTTTGTCACTGATGAATCCTGGTTCAATACCGATCACTTTTATCGGCAATGGCATATTGATCACTACGGCACAACCCGCAGCATCTTTCAATAAAACCCTGGGTCGAAGATCGCCGTACTTGTTGGTATAGATATGTTGCTTCACGGTGTCTTTCGTAAACAGCAGCGGAGAGCCATCATCAAAATCCCAGATCACGCTGTCCGTATTAGTTGTCCGGACATTGAAATCAAAAGTTGCAGGAAGGCAGGCACCTGGGGGTGCAGCACTTAATACTCCGTTAGGCCCGTAAACCGTGATATTTTTAAACGCACTATCCAGACACCCGCCCGGAGAGCTGACTATGAGTTTTGCGATATAATTCCCTGGCAATCCATAGGAGTGCGTGGGCGTATCATTATCAACAGACAGACCTCCATCGCCAAACTGGAAACGCCAGGTTTGGACGAAGCTGCTGGTATTGTCAAACTTGGCAACCAATGGAGGACAGTTGATGACAGAATCACTAATGGTAAAACTGGCCACCGGCACATCGATCCGGACAAAGTCTTGTTTTGTCAATGAATCGGAACATCCGAAACGATCAGTTATCCTGAGCTTCACATCATATGTTCCCGTGGCGGCATAAATATTTCTCGGATTTCCACTCAGGGTATTG
>DATHZY010000394.1:0-3214 GCA_035458325.1 Saprospiraceae bacterium
AGTCCATGGAGTGAGTGGGATGAAGAGATCAATGCGGGTCTGTCCCTTGCACTGGTGATCATGGATCAGTGGAAGCCCAAAACCGCGTGGCTGGTCAGGTCTATATTGGAAAATCCCGGTAAGTCTCAGCAGGAAATCGCCGAATTGCTGGATATGCAGCAAGCGGGGGTCAGTCAGGGACTCAACCGGGCACACCTTAAAGAATTAAAGGAATGGGACGTGCAGTTCCGTAAGAAGTTGAAAACAAAAATCGAAACAAATGCTACTGCTGATCAAACTGCTCATCGCCCATCTGCTGGGTGATTTTTTCCTACAGCCCAAGGCATGGATAGCGGATAAAATCCAAAAGAAATTCAGATCCGGATGGCTGTATGTGCATGCACTTTTGCATGGAGTCTTGGCGCTCCTGCTAGTATGGGATATTTCCTTTTGGTGGGCGGCCTTGATCATAAGTGTCTCGCATCTCATGATTGATGGATTAAAAATGACCTTCCAGAATGAACGGAATGAGCGGGTTTTATTTTTCCTCGATCAACTATTGCACCTGGTGGTGATCGGAGTGGTGTGGTATATATGGTCTGATGATCCAATGCTTCCCGATACCATCTTCACGACACAAAACTGTTTAAACCTGGCCGCACTCATGGTGGTGACCTTGCCTACTTCAGTCTTCATAAAAATCATGATTTCCCATTGGATGCCATTCAAGGGTGAGCAGGAAAATACATCCCTCGAGAGTGCCGGAAAATATATCGGTATGCTCGAACGGATATTTGTGCTCGTCTTTATCCTCACAGGTCATTGGGAAGGCATCGGATTCCTGATTGCCGCTAAATCCATCTTCCGCTTTGGTGACATCAAAGAATCCGAAGGCTTGAAACTGACAGAATACTTTATGATCGGGACATTGCTGAGTTTTGGCTCGGCCATCTTTACCGGCCTGGCTACACTCAAGTTGATAGAATTGGTGAATGCTGGATTTTGATTATTCGAAAATAGTTCAGCGCTAGTTGACCTCCGTTTGCCCCCCCAACCCCCTAAATGGGGGCTTATTTTTCTACATATTAAATAAAACAAAGTTGGGCTTAAGTTGACTTAAGTCCGCGTACGACAGATCAAAAGAGTCATAGACATGGTAAAGTCATGTGGGCTGTTTTTAACAGCAGGTAATATTAAACTCCCGGGTTTACGCAACCCTAAAATTCCTTCTTCAGAATTGTTTTCATCACTTCTTCCAGATCCCCCAGATCATTAGTAGCATAATAGATCCTATCGATTTTTATACCGTGATAAGAATGAACGATAAAATTCCGAAATGACATTGGGATATGTCATGGGTACGTATATTTATCCAATATGGACTTATCAATATGGCGGGTAGCTTCGCCAATGATCAGGAACTGGAATTTAACCGCACTTTGAAGCAGATCATCTGATGTAAAGGCCTCCAATGAAGCACCATCCATAAATTCTCTAATGTTGGCAATGGCTGAAAGGATATGTTGAATCCTTTCAACAGGTGTGGGCTTATCCATATATTTCAAGTAGATCTTTAGTGGCTGTTTTTAATGCGAAAGGGGAGAGCATGCCCTCCTCTACGAGGTCAATTTTTCTATTTGCGATCTTTTCCAATTGTTCTGTGACCTCAGCAAGATCAAAAAAGGTTATTGGCAGTGATTTGTCAAAGCGAACCATCACATCTATATCACTTTCACTATGCATTTCACCTCTAACAAAAGAACCAAACAACCATGCCTTCAAAACCTTAGGCTCTGATTCAAAATATTCTTTAAACCTGGAAATCACCTCCTCTCTCGAAAGCTCTTTCGGTCGTGCCCTATACCTGACCTCTCCCTCCGCCGCAAGCAGCCCCTTCAATGCCAGCTCCTCGTCCCCGATCTCATACAATATCTTTTCACTGAGATACATGATGACCAGATCATCCGGATCGTGATGATAGATCTCTGCCAGTTTCAGCACCACCTCTTTATTCAACTTCCGCTCCCCCCGCTCCATCTTACTGAGGATCGCCACATCGATATCTAAAAGCGCGGCCACCTTGCGCAGTGGCAGCTTATGCTCTTCTCTCAATCTCCGGAGCTTTTCACCTAGGTTTTCTTTTGACATAAATGTTGTTGACAGTTTATGTCAAAAATAGGTTTTTTCGGCTTAAATAGCAAATTTTAAAAACCCAAGTTGGGCGTAGGTTGACATAGGATAGTTGAAAGCAGGTCGAATTGTCCGGAGGTTGTTGCCTGAGTTGGGAATTCCAACATAGATTCTCCATTTGAATTTCGCTGGGTATCTCGGTGGTTGGCGGCGAGAACGCCATCCAACGGCCAGTGGCCGGATTGTTTGGTTAGCGTCATGTTTGCACTCACAACTCACAACTCACAATTCACACATTTCACTCTTCACTCTTCACTTTTCGTTTTTCACTTATAAGTCCCGTACCTTTGTTCCCTTTTTAAACCACACATGGCCAGTCCTAAGAAGAAACCCGCAACCGTAGATATTCAAGATGACAAGGACGCCTGGATCGAGATCATCGGTGCCAGGGAGCACAACCTCAAAGGCATCGACCTGAAAATACCCCGCGAAAAACTCGTGGTCATCACCGGTATCAGCGGTAGCGGCAAATCATCCCTCGCCTTTGACACCATCTACGCCGAAGGCCAGCGCCGCTACCTCGAGACCTTCTCCGCCTATGCCCGCCAATTTCTCGGCGGCATCGAACGCCCCGATGTAGAAAAGATCGACGGCCTCAGCCCCGTCATCAGCATCGAACAAAAAACTTCCGGTTGGAATCCAAGGTCTACGGTCGGCACGATCACGGAGATATATGACTTTCTCCGTCTCCTCTATGCCCGCGCCGGCGAAGCATATTCCTATGTCACAGGTGAAAAAATGATGCAGTACACTGAGGAGCAGATCCATGAAAGTGTATTGACGGATTATGCCAATGAGAAAATCCTCATCCTCGCGCCGGTAGTCCGCGGACGCAAAGGACATTACCGCGAACTCTTCGATCAGCTCCGCAAGCAGGGATACACCAAGGTTCGGGTAGACGGTGAGATCCTCGAACTCGGCCCCAAGATGCAGGTTGACCGCTACAAAACACATGATATTGAGCTGGTGGTGGATCGACTTTCTGTTCAACCAGACAAGACAGCCCGGATCACCAGCAGCCTGTCATCCGCCCTACGCATGGGCG
>DATHZY010000395.1:0-9066 GCA_035458325.1 Saprospiraceae bacterium
ATATGGTCAAAGGGTATATGGAGGCGTATGCCGATGCACCTGAACCTAAATCGGCTGTACCGCATGCGCCCTATTCAGTTTCGCCAAAACTATTCAGGCAAATCAATGATCTCAACGCAACAAAGGGGACGATAAGTATCCACAACCAGGAGACGAGTGCGGAGGAGGACTTCTTCTTAAAGGGGGAAGGTGGCTTTTTTGATTTTTATAAAAACTTCGGTTTTGATCTCAGCCACTTCAGCGCAACGGACCAGACCTCCATTCACTATGCCATGGCGCATATGGATCCGGCGCAGCGTACACTTTTTGTACACAATACATTGACCACCTTTGACGATATTGAATCAGCCCACGCATGGAGTGACCAGGTCTACTGGGCTACCTGCGCCAATGCAAACCTATATATTGAAAACCGGTTACCGATTTACAAGCACTTTATAGATGCAGGTGCCCGCATGACTATCGGCACCGACAGCCTCACCTCCAACTGGCAATTGTCGATCCTCGAAGAAATGAAAACCATTGCCAGATATCAATCCTATGTGCCCTTTGAGACCTTACTTCAATGGGCGACATTAAATGGAGCGATGGCATTGGGGATGGACGATAAGCTGGGATCACTGGACAAGGGAAAGACACCAGGATTGTTAGGGCTTGACTTTGATCCGGAACAGGGAGAGTTGTTTGATGCGGGGGTGAGTGTGAGGAGACTTGTTTGACTTGAGTCGTGAGTCGTGAGTGGACGTTCGTTTCGGCTCCGCTCAACGACCGGAATATTTGCACGGAGCACAGATTTTTTCTTGATTCCGCACTAGAACAAGATATTAATGGATGACGTTTCGGCTTCGCTCAACGTCTTGGAAAGTGTTACCATGAAACAAGGAAGTCGTCGAGCGGAGTCGAGACGACAAACGTAATATCTTCGAATGGGTAATAACTTTTCGGGCTGTGTCATGGGCACAAATTCCGGTCGTTGAGCGGAGCCGAAACGACATAGTGGGATTGACTTTTCGACTCAACGACTTGGAAAGTATTACCATGAAATAATGAAGTCGTTGAATGGATCCGAAACGACAGATTTAAAACCAATCACATCTTCACCACCTTATACCCGTACACTTTGCTTCCTTCGGAAATGCGTACAATGTAAACTCCGGGAGGTATTGATGAAAAATCAAGCGTCGTTAGCTTTCCATCATAATTTGTCGGTACGGATTGGATTTGTCCGAACGTGTTGTAAACTCCGATATCTGATATTGAAGTAACGGATCCATCCTGACGCACCTCCAGCATATGCTCAACAGGATTTGGGGAAATGGTGATGGCTTGATCCTGTGTCACAGCATATGTAGCGGTAGACTCCTCAATGGTGATTTTGATAAGTGTGCTAAAAACGATGGCACCATCATCGTCAGTGGCCTGGGCATGCGCAAAGTAGGTTCCGACATCCGGGAAGGTCCAATCGAAAGTATACGGGAGTGTATCGAAAGCAGCGACATCATCAAAATTGATATTCACCTTCACATTGGCAATCAACCCATCTGCATCTTTGGCTTCAATCGTAAAGAGCGCATGCCCTTCATCTATGTTGAATATACTTTCATCAAGGGGTGTGACGATACGCACTGTCGGAGGTTGATTGGCCGGCTCACCCTTGACTTTAAATCTAAAATATCCTTCAGGTGCTACGATAGGGCGAACCTGTTGTTTTCCGTTATTAGCGACCGCACGAATGTAGTATTGGATCTCCGAGCCAGCTTGTTGTGGAGGAATCAATGCAGCCCAACTATTGGCTGTGCTATCTACCAGCACCATGGGTACCTGGATATAAAATGAATCAGGGGAAACACGATAATAAAGTTCTGCACTTGCAATGCCATCGCGATGTTTGATATAAGCGACCACTGGATACTCAAGCGAAGCATCATCGGAATCACGCAATCGTGGATGCGCGATCAGCAAGGGATCATCATCACCCACGGTCTTAGTGATGCAATGAATGGCACCGAGGGAGCCGATGATCGAATTGCAATTGATGCCCACCACATTGTATCCCGGGAGATTTTCACGGTAGATACGAAGTGCAGTGGTGTCATATTTCTCCTGGTAAGTTGGAACTAACACCGTCTTGTTGACAAAAACGGAATTAGTATACGTCCGATAAGCCCCACCTGTATTGGGATATCTGCCGCTGGCATCCGGAGGCATAGGCAACCTTACGATATTGTATTTATTCCCAAAGGCGGTATTGAATTCTTCTGTGAGGTAATTGATATTGGATTCGATCTGTGGGCCATCGGCAATGCCTTCAGGGTACTGGCCGAAGAAGATGGTTTCCTCATCAATGACCCGCATGTGCATATCGAGGTGGTGGATGCCATCGAAAGGAAGTGTGGGAAACTTGATGTATTGCTTTACGCCGAGGAATAGATTTGCTATCGAATCGATCTGTGCTTCTGTTTTTTCGGGATTTTCTTCGAGTACCAGCATGGAAGAAAACACAGTGCCCATGCCATCCGGCAGATGATTACCACCGGTATGCACCCAGTTATAGGGGAAGGTAGTGGCTTCGTAGATGGGTAGGTTGAGATGCTCGGCAACTGCTACTGGCGTAGCGTCATCATTTTGCCGTGGTCTGTTGTAGATCCAGTCGACGAGCCAGAGGCTATCCACATCATTTTTGTAGACGGTCCAGGGTCCATAGTCGCGCACCCAGATGCTATTGAAAGGAGTATTGACAAACTCTACGGAATCCAGTGGAATCCCTGCGCTGGTTAATTGGCCGGAGACATTGCCCGGATCAGTCGTGATGATGAGGACCTTACATTCCTTCACTGCATTCCTGACGATCTCCTTGAGGATCGTTGCTTGACCGGACCAGGTGATGATCAGGGCCTGGATTTCCTCCCATTCGGCCATCGTACGTACCTGACCTGGAGGTGGGACAGGGATGCTGCGGATGGTGGAAGCGTATTTCTCGCGAAGGTAATCGGCCATGATATTTTGCTCATCCGGAGTCATGGTGTGTGGCATGCCAGATTGCTGCCCAATAAGCTGGAAGCCAGCGAAAGTAAAAATGAAGAAGAAAAATGAGCTAAGTATCCTCATAAAGGTCCTGTCAGGTTGGAATGTTGAAGGGGTTGTGAAAATAAGGGATTTACTCCACTTTTACTACCTTTTGAATGCTGGTAGCATTGCCGGTAGAAATTTGTAAAAAATAAATCCCTGGAGGCAAATTACCTAAATCTTCGAGTTGTTCGTAACCGCTTTCAACCAACCGCCCTGTCTGGTCAAACAATATCAATTGCATAGATGCCGAAGGCTCGGATACGGTAATGTAATCAGTAAATGGATTGGGGTATAAAACGATTTGCTTACCGGTCAATTCATCGGAACTGCTTAGCAAATGATTTACAAGGAAACTATTATTAAACAATAATGTATCCAGGTGATGATTTGCATGATGTACATACACTCTTCGCTGAAAGTGAAGTGTATTATATGTCCATAGTTGAAATCTTATGGTATCAGATCCGTTTGGCTCAATGAACTGTTGGTCATATTGATATAAATAAACTCCATCAAAACAAAAATGATCGAAAGGTTCCTCATGATGGAGGGTATAACTATGAACGGTATCATTAGAGCGGTTGGTTACCACTGCTTTTAAATATATTGAAACAATGTCATCATGCGGGTGTGGAACTGAGAATGAATCTACCCATATGGTATCCAGAGCTATGTCTACATATTGTATCGGTGATGGATCTATATATGGAAAACATATCCTGTAATTAGCTTCGTATTTCGCCATACCATCTGTTGACCAGGCATATACTCTGTCTGGGTAATATCGAAAGTTCATTTCTTTGTCCAAATCAGGAATTTCGAAGGGCTGTATATCTATAAAATTAAAAGTACTATCTAATTGCAGGATCATATCCTCGCCGGCAGATCTGCCTTTGATAAACAAATTGTTCTTGTTGGATTGGATTTCATCGATCTGATCGAAATAACCAGTAAGGTCAATGCTCATTTGATCTTCACTGTAGATATTAAACGTACTGATCTCCAATGGATGTAATACATCTATTCCTAGTAAAAAGGAATCAAGTACCAAAGCTTCATTAACGTTGAAGGGTAAGAACGAAAGATCAGGCCATATGCCTATAACCTCCAATTTGTCATTTAACAACACCGGGTAAGAGGTGCTTGAAACAACTAATATAGATTTCTCAAACTCCATGATAGTATCTAAGTCCGGGACAATAAGACTATCCTCCTCTATTCCATTGACCAGATTCAATGTAAATAGGGTATCTCCCTGCCTGTACAATAGACGATTTGATGTGTAAAGAAATGCCCCACCAATAACATCCCTTGCATCGGAGGCCATGTATTTGCTTACAATCCTCCTGGTTGTGTCAGGGGTCCAGACATATACTCGAAACGAATCCACACCAACATCCCATGCTCCATGTACTACCCATATCAATATCGAATCATGTCCGATCCAGTAGTACCCGGAAGAAAAACCTTCTGCCCTGAACCAGTTATTTGTAGCCTCATTACCGAACTTGTCAATATGACGTACTCCTATCCCCCCGCACACATCTTCATTATCAAAAGAAAAAGTGGATGTGTCAGACAACTCGACCGGAATTTTGATGGAATTTGAAGCATAAGCGTAAGTCCTTTCATAAATGACCTGCGCCCTGGCCTGCGTAGCCAGAAATAATATACAGAGTAGGTAAATGGAGTTCCTGGTCTTCATGTTTACACTAATTTCGGTATTCAATAATAACCTGGTAAAAGATAACTCATTTCATCCTTCCAATCCTTTTAAAATCGCCTACTGATCAGCAGACGACAAAAATTTAATATTCCGCTTAAGTCCCGCAAACCCCGCCCTCTTTACCGCCGACTGTGAAAACAAGCCACTAAAAACATCTTCCGTTATCTCCAGCCAATCCTCCTTTTTCATTTCACGCAACTGATCTGATATCTCAAATGCAGGTTCTTTATGGGGTGTTGAAAACCGATTCCACGGACACACTTCCTGGCAGATATCACAACCATATATCCATCCTTCCATCTGACCTTTAAACGATTCTGGAATCTGTGATTTTAATTCAATCGTCAGATAGGAGATACACTTGCTGCCATCCATCACATACCCCTCGGGAGAAATCGCTTCCGTCGGACAGGCATCGATACATTTAGTGCAGGTACCACAGTGATCCCGCATCGGATGATCATACTCGAGTTCAACATCCAGAATGATTTCCGCAAGGAAAAAGTAACTTCCTTTTTTGGGGTGAATCAACAACGTATTTTTTCCGATCCATCCCTGTCCGCTTCGCTTCGCCCAATCGCGTTCCAGCACAGGCGCAGAATCGACAAAGACACGAGCGTTGAAATCACCGATTTCTTTTTTCAGATCATTGACCAGCGCTTTCAATTTCCGGCGGACTACTTTGTGGTAGTCATCGCCGTAGGCATAACGGGAAATTTTGAAGGGCTCATCATCAGGCGGCTGTGCCGCTTCTGATGGAGCCTTCATTTTTGTGAGTTGTGAGTTTTGAGTTGTGAGTTTGGATGCGTGTCCGGCATCTGGCATCTCCTTCGCCTCAGCCTTAGCCTTAGCCTCTTCAGGGTAATAATTGTACAACAACGATATCACACTCTTTGCCCCCGGCACCAGCTTAGTGGGATCAACCCTCATGTCAAAATGATTGGCCATATAGGACATCTCACCGTGGTAACCTTGCTTCAGCCATTGCTCCAATCGGGCTGCCTCTGCGTCCATATGCTCCGCCCTGGCAATACCTGCACCCATGAATCCATGCCTGAGAGCAGATTCCTTGATCATGGTGGTATACCTATGCGCATTGGAGGTCATTCGACACTATTTGTTTCGGGCGGTTGAAGATAAAGGTAGACCAGGAATAAAGGCTTGAATTTCGGTTGAAGCCCTATTCCAATGTAAAATGTACAGGCCAGGCAAAGTTTTAATTGCATTTACCTTCAGTTTACACTAATTTTACAAACATAAAGGATTCCTGATAAGCTGTGACTAATAATCAATGAGTTACATATTTAATCTTGCTCCTTGTAAGTTGTCTTGTTAACCATTAAGCTCATTGGAAAGAGTATTTTTCATACTACTGCTGCTCCTGCCCATCAAAGGGTACAGCGAGTCGTTTCCAATCACATTGCTGAAAGGCTATATCCTCACAGAAGCCACGATTGAAGACCAGACTGTCCTGGTCATCTTTGACACCGGTGCTCCAGGGCTCGTGCTAAATGAAAAATACTATAAAGCTGATCCGTCCTCTACCATTCCATGCACAGGGATCAATGGCAGCTTTGAAGCTATTACCCATCAGGTCAAACAATGGTCCTGGCTCGGCGTCAGTCATAAAAGAACAAATGCATTGGTTTCAGACCTTACTTTCCTCGAGAAATCACTCAACAGGAAGGTACATGCCTTGATCGGCCTGGAGGTCTTAAACGATTATTATGTGACCATCGATTACGATTTTAAAACCATCGATATCGATAAGGATCCTGATGAAAAGATGAATGGCCAGTTTTCAAAATTCCAGTACATCGGACATTTACCCGTCATGGCATGTAAGGTAAATGGTGCCAAGAAAATACTTGGAATAGATACCGGTTCAGCAGGTAACTACTTTTTTGATTATGATCAAGCATCAGATGAAAACCTGGTAGCGAGTGCCTCGCCAATACTTGTCATCGGTACAGATAACAAAGAAGATATCAAATACCAAATGCCGATGCAATTGGAAGTACCGGATTGTGATATCCATCTTACCTCAACGTTTATTGTTGATCTGCAGGATGAAGGATATTTCCAACACGCCGGATTTGATGGCTTACTCGGACAGGATTTCTTACAACAATACAAAATCGTCATCCATCCCGGAAAGCAGAAGATCTGCCTGATGAAGAGAGCTGAGCAAATGTCATTTGTTTCATCACTCATGCCTTGATAGAAGAGCAATGAAAAATAGCGCGCAGAGACGCATTAAGATTCACGCCGCTAATTTTCGCAAATTCACGCTAATTACTTTTCCGCCGTTCCGCCATTCCGTCGTTCCGCCATTACTCCACTATCTGCAATTTCGCAAAGCGAAGCATAATCCTCCTTTCCTGATCATCACTGTCTTCGAAATGGATCGTCGCTACCCTGTTTTCACGCGCACCATCGATCGCGATGATCTTGCCGCGTCCAAACTGAAGATGCAACACTTCCATCCCTTCTGCAATCTGCTCTGATGGGCTTGGTTTGAAATCAGCAGGGCTGACCCGTGGTTCGTAATCCTTCTTGCGGCTTGGGCGATCGGCAAGTAACTTAGGTTCGGGCATATTGAATTTACCCCTGCGCTCAACTGTCGTTTCAAAATGCTGCTCATCGATCTCTTCGAGGAAACGGCTTGGTTCATTGTACCTGAACTGTCCGAATTGGTAACGGCTCGTCGCATACGAAAGCGCGAGAAACATTTTAGCCCTCGTGATCGATACATAAAACAATCGTCGCTCTTCATCCAACTGGTCCGGCGAAGCCATGGACATATAGGAAGGAAATAAATTTTCTTCGAGGCCCACCACAAAGACCGCTTTCCATTCCAGTCCTTTGGCGGTATGGGTAGTCATCAGGCTGATGTAATTGGGTTCCTCATCGGTCTTTTCATCAGAATCGGTCAGTAAGGCGATATTGGCCAAATAACCAGCGAGACTTCTGTCGGTGGTTCCTTCATCTGCATTGTCATTTTCGACAAATTCCTTGATACCATCCAGGAGCGCATTTGCATTCTCCAGTCGGCTGATACCTTCAAGACTCGGATCTTGTCTCAACTCTTCATAAATCCCGCTTTCCTGCGCGACTTTCAGGGCAACATCATATGCATTCCCTTCCAGTGCCTTGCGCTTAAAAGACTCTATCATCGTGACGAAGCCTTGCAATTTACCTTTGGCAGGATATGCACCTGATGTCAGGATCGCCCACATAGAGACGCCTTGTGCTACCGCCAATTCAGCGATCTGATCAGTAGTGGTTTTACCGATGCCACGCTTTGGTGTATTGATGATTCGCTTAAAGGCCTCGTCATCGCGCTCATTGATCGTGAGACGCAGGTAGCCGAGGATATCCTTTACTTCTTTACGTTGATAAAAAGAAAGTCCGCCAAAAATCCTGTAGGCCAGGTTTTGTTTGCGCAGATGCTCTTCAAATATTCGTGACTGTGCATTGGTTCGATAGAGGATGGCGATATCCTTGTTTTCTAAATGGAGCCTGTTTTTATATTCGATGATCGTACTGGCCACCAGACGTCCTTCCTCCACATCACTCACCGCCTTGATCATCTTGATCTTGTGTCCACCCCCCAGCTCCGTCCAGATCTCTTTTGGAATCTGCTTGCTGTTATTCTGGATGACCATATTCGCAGCCTGGACGATGTGCTCTGTTGAACGATAGTTTTGCTCGAGCTTGTAGGTCACCAGCTCTGGAAAGTCATGTTCGAACTTGAGGATGTTTTCTATCGTGGCACCGCGAAATGAATAAATGCTCTGCGCATCATCCCCCACAATACAGATATTGTGCGGACTTCCATTGTACAGTGTGAGCAATTTAATGATGGCATATTGCAGGTAGTTGGTATCCTGGAACTCATCGACCAGGACATATTGGAAAATACGTTGGTACTTGTGTCTTACATCCTCTCTGTTTTCCTGCAGTAAGCGATACATCTGCAAGAGCAAGTCATCGAAGTCCATCGCTCCGGCTTGCTTGCAGCGCTTGTAGTACCTTTCATAGATTTCGTAGATCTGTGGCCGCTTGTTCATGCGGTCATAGAGGACGAGGTCATCGTTCTTAGCGTAGAGTTCGGGAGTGATGAGGTTGGACTTGGCTGATGATATACGGGCCAAAACGCCACTAGGGTTATATTGCTTGGTGTCCAGCCGCATCTCCTTGATGATATCGGTGACCAGGCTCTTGGAGTCATCGCGGTCGTAGATGGTAAAAGCCGGAGGAAAATCAAT
>DATHZY010000396.1:0-3953 GCA_035458325.1 Saprospiraceae bacterium
CAGGACTCAAGTGTGACGGTGATGGATAGTGTAGGTGCTGATTCGATAGCACATATCGCTGACTCATTATCCAAAGACGAGAAGTACACTAATCATGATGGGGATGTAATAGAAGCCCCAAAGCATGATGCGCCTAATCAAACCAAGATAGATAGCATCAAGGCCGCGAAAGCGAAGAAGAAGAAGGGGTAAAGAATCCAAGGGAACGCAGATGACGCAGAATTATTGAAAAGTGAATTTTCGCTAATTAGTTTTATTGATTAACGTGTATTCTGTGAGATAGCGTAATCAAATTTGCGCAAATTATTTTTTAAAATACATCTGCGACATCTGCGTTTCCAAAAAAGATTTGAAATTAATTTGCAATTACCTTAAATTCTGTCCTTCTGTTCTGCTTTCTTCCTTCTGCAGTTTTGTTATCCGCTATAGGCTGCGTTTCTCCAAACCCTTTGTAGGACAACCTTGTCGCTTCAATGCCCCTACCCACAAGATATTGATACACCGCTTTCGCGCGTGCCTCACTGAGCACCTGGTTGGATTTATCATCCCCTTCACTATCGGTATGTCCGCGGATCTCAATGTTCATCGTTGTATTCTTGCGCAAGGCCCAGAGTAGTTTATTCAATTCAGGATCAGAGGTGGGGAGCAATTCAGCAGAACCGGTTTCAAAGAATATATTCTGCAACACGATTACTTTTTCCTGCGCATTGGCGATCGGGGTCAACCTGATATCCAGTACACGCCGTGATGATGTATCCGGGGTGAGGTTTGCAGAATACATGATGTAACCATCTGCGGAAACCATCAGTCCATAGCTCTTGTCCTGACGTGTGACAGCAGAAATTTTTCCGTCATTATCCGACCACTGCGAAAACCGGATGGTATCAGATTCTCCGATTTCAAATAACTCGATTCTTGCTCTGATGGGTTGTGCCGTTGCCTGATCTGTGATGGTGACTGTAAGTGACTGCAATGGTGCGGACCTGAATTTTTCAGGTAGTTCAAATTCAAATAAATCATTCCTGGCATCCTCGGTCATCCGCGTGATGATGGCCGTCTTTCCGTTTGGATGTACAGTCAGTGCGCCCTCATCCGCCCCTGTGTTGATGGGCGATCCCATGTTTTCAGCTTTTTGCCATTTGCCGTCAATACCTTTCCTTGCTATAAAGAGATCATAGCCCCCCAACCCTTCTTTGCTATTGCGCATGAAGTACATGGTCTGTCCATCATAATGCACAAATGGACTTTCTTCATCTTCAGCTGTATTGATGGCTGGTCCAGCATTGACTGGATTTGACCATTTGCCTGCCGAGAGTTGATACACATACCAGATATCTCTTCCGCCCATGCCGCCGGGACGCGCGCTGGCATAGAATAAGGTCAACCCATCCAGGCCAAAACACGGTTGGCCATCCCATGCAGCATTGTTGAATGCAGGTCCCATATTGGTAGGTCGGGTCCATTGTCCGTTTTGCTTAAAGGATAAATACAAGTCCGAACTCCCGAGTCCATCCTGTCTGTTGTCCGAACTAAATATCAAATAATTACCATCCGGTGATAAAGCATGTGCTCCTTCATTTTGTGGCGAATTGAACGTAAATTCTTCTATCCTCCACAATCCTGCAAGGCTGTCAAAAGAAGCAAAGAAGATATCTTCCTGGTTAAAGACCCGGCGTGTAAAGACCATCGTCTGTCCATCCAGCATCCATCTGCCGAGGAATTCATGGTTTGGTGTGTTGATGTCGGAATCAAAAGGTTGAAGTTGAATGACATCGTTGCCTTTCCATAATTCCTTCTTTTTTTCAAGTGCAAGCTTGCTTGTTCTGGCGCGGTCTGCAAGTGATTTATCTGCAGGATTTTTCTTCAGCAGCGCATCATAGCACGCCAATGCTCTTTCAGGTTCGCTGATCCCTTCATATATACGTCCGAGCGAATAGAGCTCAGGCAGTTGGGAAGCCGTATCAACAGCCAGCAGGGCTTCCAGTTGGTCAACAGCCTTTTGTTTCTGGCCCAGTTCGTAATAGATCTTACTCAGTTCTTTTCTCGCCGCAGTCCAGGTCGGGTATTTATCGATCATGTCTTCGATCATACCGATTGCAGTTTCAGCCTGACCGCCATTGGCCATCAGCACAGCTTCTGCCAGTTCCTTTTCAAACTTGGCTGGCACCTTGGTTGGTACATAGTCTCCCTGTCCGATGCATACTGTGATGCTCAGCGTTAAAAAAAAAGTAAGTGCTATACGAAACAGGTATACCAATCGAAAACGAATTTAATAGTTAACGTAAAAGAAAAGGAAATATATACACCTCAGGTAAAGGATGATGTCAATACACTCGAAATGCATAGAAATCTTTTGAAGAATTACGGGCTGTACTGTATGGACAGGACGCGTCCTGTCCGTACAGTACAGCCCGTAATTCTTCAAATAAATCTCTAAGAAAGCAACGCTTTCACCACCATCGAGATCGTCTTCCCATCAGCTTTACCGGCAAATTCTTTAGATGCTTCACCCATCACGCGGCCCATATCTTTCATCGTTGTAGCACCCAGGCGGGTCATGATATCCTTGATGGCCACTTTTAGTTCGTCTTCACTGAGCTGCTTCGGCAGATAGCGCATGATCACTTCGATCTCTTCTCGTTCGATGACGGCGAGATCTTCACGACCTTGTTTTTCATAGATATCCAGTGAGTCCTGGCGTTGTTTCACCAGTTTCTGCAGCAGGGCGATTTCCTTTTCGGCATCCATACCCTCGGAGGCACCGGAGGTATTGAAGAGCAAGATGGCTGATTTGATCGCCCGTATGCCGCGCAGGGAGACCTGGTCTTTGGCTTTCATCGCAGTCTTGAGGTCTTCGTTGATTTTGTTTTCGAGTGACATAGTTATTTACATTGATTATGATGGCGAAGTTACGGAACAATTCGTTCAGGCCACATTTGTGTAAGAGAGTGAGAGCCTAAGAGCGTAAGAAGGTAGAAAAAGACTATGAAACCTAAACACCCCTTCAGATGTTGTGCCACATTTCACTAAGGCATATCACGCTCTAACATATTGCTCTGTGTTACACGTTATATTGTCTCACGCGTCTTACTCTCTTAGGCTCTCACTCTCTTACATCACGTTTCCTATCTTACATCTGTAAACCACCTGCAAGTCATGAATTGGATCATCCTCATCATCGCCAGCCTGTTTGAAATAGGCTTCGCCACCTCCCTCGGAAAGCTCAAGACCGCTACCGGCAATGCCTACATGATATGGTTCGGTGCATTTGTCATCTGCCTGGTCCTGAGTGTATACCTCTTGTATAAAGCCACCCAGACCCTTCCGGTCGGCACCGCCTATGCCGTATGGACCGGCCTCGGGGCTGCCGGTATCGTCATCATCGGCATCCTTGTCTTCAAGGAGCCCGCTACTTTCTGGCGTATGTTTTTTATGACCACGTTGATTGCTTCGATTGTAGGCCTGAAGTTTGTTTCCTGAGGGGCTTATGAGCTTATATGTTGATAGGTTTATTTGTTGATAGGTTTATTTCGATAGAGTCAACATCGCTGAGTTTCGAAAGAACAATGTTTCGCAGAAACAAATGAATGGAGAACACAGGGATCGTCCATACGAATAAGGGCAGCAAACTCGTCTCACTCTCTTACTCTCTTACACTGCGTACTACTCAAAAATTCCGTCAATTACTCATACCAACTAGCCTTCTCTTTTACGCGATCATAGTTTTGATGAAAATTTTAAAACATGATTACTGCACGATTCAACATTGTACTTATAGTGAGTTGTTTACTGATTAGCAACAAAGCTTCTTTACAAAACGTGGGCATAGGCACAGACACACCCGCACAAAAACTAGATATAAACGGTGGCTTGCGAATTGGTACAACTGAAATGGCCAATACCGGTGCCCTTCGATGGAATGAAATCAAAAATGATTTTGAGGGCTATAATGG
>DATHZY010000397.1:0-3183 GCA_035458325.1 Saprospiraceae bacterium
CTAATGAAAAAGCGATGGATGGAATAAAAATAAATCGTTCGTTCATAAAGGAACCAACCGGAAAAACCAGATTGGATACGATGGAGAGTGTAGCGATAAAGAAGCCGATGCTCCATGCGTAGATGCTCTTTGCTTTCCACAATCTGAAAAAAGCATACGCCATCCCCAGATACAATGCCAGGGAAATCAGCGTACCGGGCTTGCCGAAATTCATGATAGGAATATGGTAGGGATAGTAATCATGTGTGAGTGGATGGGGGAAGACCAGGAGGCGTAAATATTCGCCCAGTGTATAAATGATGGTGGCCATTTTTTCCATGCCATTCATTTCAAGGAAAGGGTCATTCATCAGGTCAGTGATGGCCTTGCCACTGTCCAGGACGTATCCGATGATATTGGTCCGTATCACCATATACACGATCGCTGCTATCAGGGAAGGAGCTAAGGCAAGCAGGTAATCCCTTGTACTGGCTTTGGTGAAAAAATACATCGTCAGCGGTATCACGGCCAGGAAGGTGATCGCATTTTCTTTAGACATGAGACCAAGGAACATAGCTATCCCACTGGCCACCAGGTACCATAGGTTTCGGGAAGGCAGAAATCGTAGGGCAAAGTACAAGGCTCCCATTGCTCCAATGGTGGTCATGATCTCGTCCCTGCCCTTGATGTTGGCCACTACTTCAGAGTGGACGGGATGCAGGATGTACAATACAACGGCCAGGAAGGGGATGCTCAGTAGCCAGGGGGTGTTTTGTTTTTCCGGCAAAAGGATTGAAAAAATCCGGAAGATCAATAATCCGCATAGGCCATAGAGCAGGATATTGATAAAGTGGCGGATAAAGGTATTGTCCCCAAAGACAGTCTGTTCGACAGCAAAGGTTACGATAGACAAGGGTCTGTATCTGGCGCCCGCCACCAGGTCTTTTTGGCCGCCAAAATAGCCTGTAAAGCTTTCTGTACTCAGGATTTCCCAGATACCATCGACACCTTTCTGGGTGAATTTATTGTCTGTGATAACAATCTGATCGTCCAGTACATAGCCATAAGGCAGGCACATCCAATACAAGCCAAAGGCGAGGAGCGGGATGATCAGCGCTTCTTTCCATCTCCTGGCCCAGAATCCCGGAGTGAAGTCAAGAGTTGTATAACTGGTCTGTTTTGATTTGGATTTGACCGGATTTTTCTTTGGTGAGGTTTTCGCCATGGCGGATAAAGATAAGCGTATGTTGTTTTAACGGCAATATCGGATTTTGAATTAATGGATCGGACGATTATCTTTCCGCTCCGTAATACACCCAAATGAACCGCAGTATAGGCATATCCGCAGTACTTGTGGCATTTTTTGGTTTTCTCCTTACGCCAACCAATGCCCAGGTCAATCTCAAGGCAGGTTATAATATCTCACTCGTGTCAGACCCTGGCCTGGACCAGGTAGTGGAAGCGTTTAATGATACCAAGCCCTACACAAATCCATTCAACAAGCTTTCCTGGATGCATGGTTTTGAAGCGGGACTTCGCTTCAAGGCTGATGTCCATGCCTTTGAGCTAACTTATCAGAATGCCTACCAACCTTTACAGGCAAAAGGTGACCTCAATGATGGAAATGGTCCATATACTGATAAGATCAGATTGGGAATTCAGAGCGGGGCTCTCGGTTACCAGGTCACAGGAGATTTTTTTGGACTGGGAACTGACCTTCAATATCAATGGTACACTACCAAGGTAGAATTGGTGGGTGCTACTGAGAAATTTAAGCATGTTCAACACATGCTGGCCCTCAAGTGCTATTTGATGTTTACGCTGGAAGGAAGCGGGGTCGTTGACGCAGCCCTGCAGCCTTATTTTGTCTTGCCATTTGATACCTACGATCTTGATCCCCTTAGCCAATATCTGAACCAGGAAGCAGGTCCGGCCGGAAAGAAGTGGATCCGGTTTGGATTGTCAGTGTTATTCTACAACGGGAATAAATAGCGGATTGATCTTTTCTTTCAAAATGGTGTTTAATCAATCCTGGAAACAATTAAAGTTTCCACCTATTTTTACCTTCCATGTCTTTCAAACTAACTTCAACTTATCAACCTACCGGTGATCAGCCGGAAGCGATCCGCCAGCTTGTGCGTGGCGTTCTTCAAGGAGAGCACGCCCAGGTCCTGCTCGGGGTGACAGGATCGGGAAAGACGTTTACGGTAGCTAATGTCATCCAGGAAGTGCAGCGGCCGGTACTGGTGCTGACGCATAACAAGACACTGACAGCACAACTCTATGGCGAATTCAAGGAATTTTTTCCGGATAATGCTGTAGAGTATTTTGTTTCCTATTACGATTATTATCAACCGGAAGCTTATTTGTCTGTATCGGACACCTACATTGAAAAGGATCTGGCGATCAACCAGGAAGTGGACAAGCTTCGGTTACGTGCTACGTCCAATCTCCTTTCCGGTCGCCGTGATATCATCGTCGTCGCGTCTGTATCCTGTATCTACGGTATGGGTAATCCGGAAGACTATAAAGCGGGAATCATCCGCATCCAAAAGGGAGAAACGATTTCCAGGAATGCATTTCTTTACAGGTTGGTAGAGAGTTTATACAGCCGTACGGAAGGCCAATTGGGACGTGGAAATTTCAGGGTGAAAGGGGATACGGTGGATATCAGCCTGCCGTATGTGGATTACGGATACAGGATCAGTTTCTATGGTGATGTCATTGAAGAAATAGATATCATCGATATCAATACCGGTCAGCGGCATGAGCCATTGGAACATGCGGCGATCTTTCCTGCAAATCTCTATGTTGCCCCAAAAGACAGGCTCAAATTTGTTATTCGGGATATTGAAGATGAATTATTTGCCCAGGAAGAATATTTCACCCGTGAGAAAAAATATCTCGAAGCCAAGCGCATCCATGAGCGGACCACCTTTGATCTGGAGATGATCCGTGAACTGGGGTACTGCAGTGGCGTAGAAAACTACAGTCGCTTTTTCGATGGCAGGGCGCAGGGGACAAGACCATTCTGTTTGCTGGATTATTTTCCGGATGATTATCTCATGATCGTCGATGAGAGCCATGCCACCTTGCCCCAGGTCAAAGGCATGTGGGGTGGTGACCGCGCCAGGAAACTCAACCTGGTCAATTATGGTTTCAGGTTGCCTTCGGCTATTGACAACAGGCCATTGAATTTTACTG
>DATHZY010000398.1:0-10129 GCA_035458325.1 Saprospiraceae bacterium
TGGAAAAACAAGATTGCGGTATTGGTGGGTGATTATCTTTTATCACGTGGATTGTTAGTGGCGCTGGACAATGGTGCTTATGATATCTTACAGATCATGTCACGTGCCGTGCGTGATATGAGTGAAGGTGAATTGCTGCAGATAGAAAAAGCAAGACGACTTGACATCACCGAAGAAGTATACTTTGATATCATCGGTAAAAAAACAGCTTCGTTGATTGCCGCTTCATGTGCAGCAGGTGCTGCATCGGTGACGGATGACAAGGAGATGATAGAGCGCTTTTACAAATTTGGCGAGACCATTGGCATTGCCTTCCAGATCAAGGATGATCTATTCGATTATGGTGATGCAGATGTAGGCAAACCCAGAGCCATTGACATCGCAGAAAAGAAAATGACACTGCCGCTGATCTACACACTTCAAAATGTAGATTCTTCAAAAAGAAAGGAACTGATACGTACTGTTGAAAAATACAACAAGGATAAAACCAAAGTACGAGAGCTGATCAAACAAGTACATCAAAGTGGGGGCATCCGGTATGCCGAAAAAGTGATGGAATCGTATGTGCAGAAAGCACTTGCGTTAGTGGATGAAATTCCGGCTAGTGCGGCGACTACGTCGATGAAGGATTTGATTGAATTTGTTATCGACAGAAAGGTGTGAGAGAGTGAGAGAGTGAGAGACTTAGTCCATATTCAACATTTGTTTTAAAAAAAAAACAAATGTTGTTCGTAGCCTCCCTTTGAATGCCATAGCTTTTTCAGCGAAGGCATTTGGCTGCGGACAGAGAGATATTCAATATCTTAGACCATGTAATAATCATGCACGGTCAGCGTCCTCGCTGCAGCCTCTTAGCATGCTCTTTACGATACTATCACGCTCGTCAGGAGACGAGCAACATATTGCATTCAAATCTGGAGACTTGAACGAACGATTAGTTGAATGTATATATTCTACCGTATCAACGTAATATCCCCCATCATCACCTTACGTTCACCTGTAGCCATATGTTTAAGTATCAATTGATAAACAAAAACACCAGTCTGACATTCCTTTCCATCTTTGCTTCCATCCCATGTCGCATCCGTTGTTGATTGATACACCATGTTGCCCCATCGGTCGTAGATGCGCAAGACCTCAAGTGCATAGTGCTCACTTATTGATGGAGTCCAAACATCGTTACCTGCGATGCTGCTCGGACTAAAGATATTGGGAAGATAAATTCCTTGTGCCTTTTCTACTAATACATTGAGTACATGAACATCTGTGCATCCGTTTTCATCTACAAAGGTGATTTCGTATGGAGTGTCCTGATCTCCAAAGATTTCAATTTCACTGCCTGTCCATCGGATATAGGCCGCTGGGTCAAATAGGATGTCGGCGACAAGTACATTGTTTTGTTCAATATATTCCACCGCCTCCCACAAATCTTGTATGACAATTGTTTGGGTATCAACGGCAATAGACAATATTGGTTGATTTGTTAGCGAGACACTTGTATTTGTTACACAACCATCTATGGAAACAGCTGTAATATCATATATTCCCTCCGTAAGAGATCCTAGGTTCGGAGAGTTGATCAATGCACCATTGATCAGTATGGATTGGTGTTGTTGAAATTCTATCGGGTCAATTGTAATCTGCCCATTTGATAGGTTACATATCGGATCTTTGGTTTGTATGGATGGGTTCCATATTTGACCTTCCGTGATGAGCAGGCTATCCGCATACGTACAACCTCCTGATGTCTCAAGAACAACCCAATAAGTTCCGGCTAAAGAGAGCTCTCTGCTGGTATCAGTACTTCCATCATCCCAGAGTATGTTTAGCGCATTTTGTGAGATTGTTACTTCCATTGTATCTCCTGCGCATAGGACCTGATCATCGCCTAGCAAATCAACCGGAGCGGAAGCATCACGATTGATAGAAACTACTGCTGTGTCGTTGCCACACACAGGATCAATAATTACATACTGATAAGTAGAAGCCTGATCAACTTGTGAATCAAATGCATTGCCTCCACCAGATAATAAAGGTGACCAATAGCCACCGGGCTGACCATCTGTGATCGAGGAGAGATCCTGAATCAATGTGTCTGTGCAAATCAGCAAGGTAGCATCATCACCGGCAAATGGCAGTCTGCTGATATGGAGGTTAGCTGTGATCAACACGCCGTCTTTGATGGCATTAAACCCTTGCAAAATGATCCTGCGTGGTCCGGGTGTGCGCTGAGAGCCACTATGTAGATATCGAATGGCCAATAAGGCTTTTTGATAGATACTGTCTGCAGGATCTGATGAGATGAGAATATAGGTGCTGTCGTTTTTTTGAATGAACGTGATTCCTGTTGGCAATCCTGACAATATTAATTGCTCATCTCCAGGCTCCTGAATACCGGAAATGATCAAAACTATACTATCTAATGGAGCAGAGGCATGAATATATACATCCGGATCACATATCGGAGCTTCGAGTGTGGTGCAATAATCAGTAGAGTCAAGGTAGTCATATGGATATACCCCAGTACTGTTGTCGCGATCGAGATCTATGAGCAGATCACACTCAGGGTCGGAGGAAAGAAATTCGAGTGGGGAGGTGAGGTTCGTGTTTGCCACATTATCCCCCATCCAATAATTACATATAGGTGTTAGAACATTATTGTCCAAATCAAAAGAAGAAATATACATCATGGTATCAGGACCTATCATTCTAAATATTTCTGTTGAGTATCCCATATGGGTAGTGTAGGTAATAATTGAATCACAGCCCAACGAAAAGCTTGTTAGCCCCCAAATGTGCTTATCCATAATTAAAGTATCCAATAAATCGAAATCAGTTGAATAAACTCGAATAAATGGTTTATCATTATCTATCAGATATATTCTATCTGGTGTAAAATGAACTTCCCAAAATTTATGATTAATATCAGTATACAAAACTGCTTCGAAAGTAGGGTTGGCAGGATTTGCTATTCTAGATAATGTTGGTATAATTTCATTCGTTATTAAATCACGTTGGTGAAGCCTGACATATAATCTTCCAAGATGGTCAATATTTGCTGCCCCGATTACCTTCCATCCAGGAGGTAACTCAATGTCATATAGCAATACATACTGACATAGATCGATATTAACATCATATATTCGGAGATACTGTATCAGTCCAGGTGCATTAGTAGTTGTAACTAACCATAAACTTCCATTTGGATGATACGCATAACCTATGTTAGTCTGACCACCTGAAATGTGTAGTCGATAATCACAAGCAAAAGCTACATTGCAAAGAGCATCTGCATGCCATGAACTTCTTTGCCCAAAGATGGTTATTTCTTGAGCCTGGATTGTAAATTCACTTAATAATAAGATTATATAAATGTTGAATGATTTCATATTTAATAGCTTAATCTGTTGGGAAAATAGTCAAGGGAGCCTAATTACCTAGGCTCCCTTGAAAATCACTTTTATTGATTTATCCATTTAATAACAGATCTCTGAAATTGGCCCTCCACGATACACACATACATCCCCGGCAAAAGATTAGTAGGTAGCTCTAGAACATTCTGACCGGGACTGATTGTCAAATATTCATCATGTGCTAAATGGCCCTGATAATTAATTATTTTCAGATGAACATTTTGATCCACTGGACTTTCCACCATTAGCTCAGCAGAATATCCAAAAGATCTCACTTCAGCATATAAACTTCCAGGCAAAATATTTAATATTTCGATAGTTACGTCAGGCTCAAGTATTTCTTCATTTGCTCCCAAGACTATTACAGACCTAGAAGGAAGCCAAGTAATTGACTCGGTTACATCAGAAATATCATGCTTTGCTTCCAATTTCAACTCCACCAACTTGCCTCTGGGAACTGTCAAATTCTTCAGATCTCTTGACATATCTAATATAATCAAACTACCTTTTTCAGGGTTTCTATGCCATTTAGGTGAATACTGATCCGCGTAATTAATCTGCTGCAATTTATAATCACTTTCAGAAAAATAAATAGGAATTTCTAGAGCATGAATATCTTCTTCATTGTCAACCATTACTCCTACAGTAATAACTGATCCTGCCCTAACTTTTCTTGCTGTAGTTGCACCTACTGATCTTGTCGAAATATCACCTCCGGTTAGATACGTCCCCGATCCACAAACCCATGAATTGAAACTACCTACTGACATTCCGTTACCCATGATGTCTCCCACTTTAGTAGTCCGAAAAGTAAAATACTTATCATTATCCCCCATTATTTGATTTGTAGATAAGGATGGTAAAACTATTCCCTCATCATAAGGCCAGTTATAGGAAATCACAAATTCATATGGCACCTCTTCAAATCGCTCCTCAGCCTCTTCCACTTCATCCTTGTGAACCCACTCCCAGGAATTTCGCACCAAATCATCTCTATAATTTAAAATCAGATCCTGAATCATATTGATATCGTCTTCATCAACATCATGATCATAATCTACGTCAGCAGAAATGTAGCGAAACGGAAAATCTTCTGTTGGTGTTCTGGTCTCAAATGATGGACTATTTAATAAATGGGCATTTACCGCATATGAATCCAAAACATTAACACCATTCCTGTAATCAGCAGCATTATTAACGGAATAGGGTCTTATTTTTTAAAGTATTGTTATATCCAGTAATATTTGGATCAGACAGCGGCATTTCCTCTGTGGTATACACCTCATATGGACATTCATCAGTTATTGGATCTACAGGAACATACCAGGAATCCATTTCTGAAATAACATAGTTTTCAATTTGAAAGTAGTGATTTTCAACCCCATATCCTTGGTTGCGCCATAAGCTTTCACCATAAATGCTGTAGTTTTCAACTTGCCCAAAACTAAATGTGGGCATAGCTGCAAGAATTGCTACTAGAACAAATAAGATTTGCCCCCCCTATTAAAAAGGGAATTAAATTTCGTAATCATGATAAATAAATTTTGAATTTGGTTTTTTTAATACTTGGTTCTTTGTTGTCTGAAAAATCAGACGAATCGGTACGTTAAAATTTCTTCCACAGCTTCAAGCATGTGGTGTTGCGGTTCGGTTGTTCGTCCCTCAAAAGTGTAAATTTTCCTGCGCATTGAAGCTGTTGGTTTTTGAGGTCAGTGCTAGCGGATCGATCAATACTGGAGATAAATCCGGATGGTACAAACGTTTGGGGTAATACTTGCTTAAAAGATTGCTTAAATATAATAGTTTAGAATGATTTCTACCCTACTTGATAAAATAGTTTTAATTTTTCTTTCCGTATAGGACAAACATATTGATAGACAGGGATAGCGATATAATTAAAGTGTCTGTATAATGACATGTTATTTGCAGTATTCCATTGCGCTCGTCAGGAGACGAGGAACATATTGCATTCAAGTCTGAGACTTGAACGAACGATCTTTTTTTTAACCCATGTGAAGCCACCTACGTCTCACGACTGGAGATTTAAACATCTATTCTTCGAATATCCGCTCCAATCGCATTCAACCTACCATCAATATCCTGATAGCCGCGATCGATCTGATGAATATTATGGATCAATGATTTCCCTTGTGCAGATAAGGCAGCAATCAGCAATGCAACACCGGCACGAATATCCGGCGAACTCATTTCAATACCTCGTAATTGATTTTTACGCTCTAGTCCGATCACTGTAGCACGATGCGGATCGCAGAGGATGATCTGCGCACCCATGTCGATGAGTTTGTCAACAAAGAACAAACGGCTTTCAAACATCTTCTGATGGATCAATACACTGCCTCTGGCTTGAATTGCTACCACCAAAACGATACTCATCAAATCAGGTGTGAAACCTGGCCACGGTGCATCATAGATCGTCATGATCGAACCATCAATAAATGATTGGATCTCATAGATATCCTGTGCAGGCACCACGAGATCATCATTGTCGACCTCGATGGTGATCCCAAGTTGTCTGAAGACACGTGGAATGATACCTAGTTCCGGCACCTGGCAGTTCTTAATACGGATATTGGATTGTGTCATTGCGGCCAGGCCGATAAATGAACCGATCTCAATCATATCAGGTAGTATCCGGTGTGAAGCACCTCCCAGTTTTTCAACACCATGGATGATGAGCAGGTTAGAACCACATCCATCGATCTTCGCACCCATCGCGATCAGCAATCTGCATAATTGCTGCAGATAAGGTTCACATGCTGCATTGTAGATAGTCGTTGTGCCTTCAGCGAGTACAGCGGCCATCAGGATATTGGCCGTACCAGTCACGGAGATTTCATCCATCAGCACATAGGCCCCTTTTAAACCATCAGGTGCTTCAACATAATATTGATCAGCAGCTTCGTCGTACACAAATCGTGCACCCAAATCTTCAAACCCATGAAAGTGCGTGTCAAGTCTGCGACGACCTATCTTATCACCCCCTGGTTTAGGTAAAAATGCTTTGCGGAATCGGGCCAGCAAAGGACCTATCAGCATGACACTCCCCCTGATCTTACGGCTATTGGCCTGGAATTTTTCTGATTCAAAATGAGCGAGGTCGATGTCATCAGCCTGAAACTTGTAGTGGCTCTTACTCAACTGCTCCACTTTCACGCCCAATCCGCGTAGCAGATCAATCAGCATACGGATATCGACGATGTCCGGAATATTGGTGATTTCGACCGGTCCGGTCGTCAGCAGTACGGCACTGATGATCTGTAGCGCTTCATTCTTTGCTCCTTGTGGGTAGAGGTCACCGGATAAGGTTCGACCGCCAATGACTTCAAATGCCTGTGACTGACTCATGGATAACGTTTGCTGTTAATCCGGTAAAAGTAACCATTTCAACATATATTATAAAAACACATAATGTAACTCCATTTTTGATTGCTATTTTTCCTTCCATTAGACAAAAAAAAGCCCGGCAGACAGGCTACCGGGCTCATAGGATGTTCTATAGTTATCTTTTGATTCAGTTTAAAATCCGAGGCCTATTGCAAAACCACGTACATCATCCGGAAAAGACGAAATGATAGTTGCACTACCGGTGGAGGTATTGATACTGCACAGATACGTATCTTCTTCGGTACTGAATATGCCCATGGCACTTCCGCTGGTTCCACCGATGTCAAAACCATTGGCCTTGTACACATCCAGACCGAGTGAACCGATCAGATTGAGCTTGCCATCATTGGGTGGTGCCTGTGTATAGAGCGCATCAGTATTGTAATCCATGACAAATAAGGTAGTAGTGGTAGCTCCGGCAAAATTGTTTGTATACGCTGCTGCATCCACTTCAGGAAGACCTGGATTCAAACCGCCATCAACAAATGCCACGGCACCTGTAACCGGGTGAACCCTAAGATTTTGGCCCTTGTTGCTCACGATGCGGATACGATCCACTGTTGGATTGAAATCAAAGCCAAAGAATGAACCGTTCAACGCTTGTGAGAAAGGCGTTAATCCGACTGCAGCGGCGGCTCCTGAGGCCATGTTGATGGTATAGATCCGATTGCTGCTACCCAAAGCATAGAGCTGCCCGGTAGCAGGGCGCATGTCGATGCCCAGAACTTTCTCTCCGTCTTGCAAACCAGTGATTGCTTTCTTGATCATCGTGTTGAGCCTATCAGGGTTGAAAATCAACAATTGGTTGTCGGGATCTACAGCGTATGCTATTTTATTAGTGGGTATCGCCAGTCCGATGATATTCCTCTTGGAAACGCCAGCCACGGTGGCTTGTCCCGTCACAAGGTTGATGAAGTAAAAATTTGATTTCTTTCCTTGCGAATTCAGATCATTACCAGATCCATCATCTCCGCCGCCGTTGACGACTGCAAGTGCGATATTGTTGTCCGGCGAAATATCAAATCCTCCTTCACCGGTCACAATATTGCCAAGAGATCCGATTTCCTCTTGGGTTCCATTATTTGGTGGATTTTGTTTGTAGAGTTTTCGCTCAGTAAAATCGATGGTGTATAAGGTAGTAGTGGTGGCACCAGCAAAACTATTGGTATAAGCAGCGGCTGCAATATTTTTGTCACCGGGATTGATATCTCCATCTATGACGGCTACCATGCCCGTCTCAGGATGCAACCTGAGGTTTTGTTCGTTTTCGGTGACGAGGCGAATGCGGTCTACTGTTGGATTAAAGTCAAAACCCACCAGGGTTCCATTGATGGCAGGTGTAAAAGGAGTAGCGGAGATGGCTGATGATCTTCCTGTTATCGGATTGATAGAATACAACCTGCTTTGGCTTGATACACCATAGAGCTGGCCTGTGGCTGGGCGGAAGTCTATGGCCAATATTTGCTCCCCTGGTTGCAATCCTGTCAGGGCTACAGCGTCCTGGTCTACAGCCGCATTAACTGAACTCAATCGAACAATTTCGTTTGACGAAGTCAGGCCGTAAAAAGTGGTTCTTTTGGTGCTTTGCATAGTGGTGGGTCCTCCATTGGTGAGGTTTTCGGAATTCCTGGGTTCAATAAGCTGGTCCTTCTCGCAGCTACTTAAAGTAAAAAAGCCTGCAAGCAGGATCAGCGACATGCTTAGAATGCTGGTGTTGATTTTCATGATGGATAGGTTTTAGTTTGAATCCGGATATACGAGTGCAGGGATCGCTTTGGATTTAACCTATCGAAAATAAATGTACTGGCTGGTCAATATTTGCCCGAACCTATGCTATTGGGAGGGTCATGGATGTCCAATAAAAATGAAGAAGGCTGCCCGGGTAAACCCCTGCAGCCTTCTCTTTCTTAAAGTGCTTCTTGATTTATTTTTATGCCATCTTACCTGACGGTCAATCCGATCATCGGTCTGACTTGTCCGAAAGATTTAGCACCGCCATAGGTCAGATTGATCACCAACAGACGATAAGCATCTACTGTGATGTCATCATAGCTAGATGAACCGGCATCTGTGCCAGGGAAATTGCTCTTGCCAAATTGAACAGCAAATGCTTGATTCTTATTGGTGATGTCAAAGCCTCCATCTCCTGAAAATGTGTAGCCAAGATTACCCACCTTGTCCGAAGCACCGCTACTGGCAGGATGCACACGCATGAGAGCCTGTTCAGTAACATCCAATGTGTAGAGGAAGGATCTCGAAACCCTTGAGGCATAAGAATAGGCTGCACTTTGCACTGCGGGTGTGCCTGGGTTAAGTGGTGTATCTATGACAAGGACCTGGCCTGTGACAGGGCTCAAGCGGAGATTCTGACCGAGGTCTGATACCACCCTGATCATATCTTCAACCGGGTCGATATCAAAACCAACCATTGTTCCTTCGATGGCAGGAACCATAGGCTGACCTGTTAATGCAGTGGCGACACCGGTCACCGGATTGATCTTATAGATGACACTTTGATTGGAAACCGCATAGAGTTCTTTTGTTTTTACTCTTGTTTCAATGGCGATGATTAATTCATCTGGCCGCAGACCTGAAATAGGTACTACCCCCTTCTCCACCACCGGAGGACCGGAGAGCAGATGTACTAATTCATTCGTTGGGGTCAATCCGATGAGCGGAACACTTGGAATCGTACCGATCAGAGATCTGTCCTCGATGGCCGCATTATCATTTGGGCTGACATTATCTTCATTGGTACATCCTGTAGTCAACAGGATTCCCAGGAAAGCGGCAGCGCCGTAGTTGAATAATTTTAAACTGAGTCTCATATGTAAAAGGTTATTAAGTTACAAAATACTAAATGGGTGAGAGACTGCTTTTCATTCATTCCGGAGGGGTATCTCCAGGGTGGGATGCAATGGTTATAATCGGGGGTTGTACTATAAAAATACCCTCTTCTAACGGAAGTAAAAATTAAAAATTGAAAAATATTCGCTTCCGGAGCCTAAAAAGCGTGATTTCAGGGTTTACACCTAAGTGTCCGATCGGGAAAAACCCAGAAGGAATAGCGAATAACGAGCAAGGAATAACAAAGTTTGAAAAGTGAAGAGTGAAAAGTGAAGGTTTGTCTGGAGTTTGATCCTGCTCATATTCATTTTGGAATACTTTGACTCCGCTCAGTACGAGTAGCCAACAAGGAAGTAAAAGTGAGAAGTTTGTCAGGAGGTTGTTCCTGCTAATACTCAATATGGAATAACCGATATCCAAGGAAAAGTAAAAAGGAGTGTACAATGAAATCTCTTGCTCCCCTC
>DATHZY010000399.1:0-4850 GCA_035458325.1 Saprospiraceae bacterium
GCTTCACAAATCTTGCGGAGAAGCTCCTCTTCAGCGGGTTGCAGTGCTTCCGGAATGGCCACCCATAACCATGTTCCCGGGGAAGGTGTTTTCTTTTTATCCGTTTCAGGAATGTTATAGGTTGTAAAAGGGAGCATTTACCAAATATTGTATTATTTTTTTAGCTGAATAACGTATAAAAATTATCTTTCAAGATATATAAAAGCCTGACTATCAGAACAAATTTAATTTTCTTATTTTTGCTGTAAATCTAGAAATAATGAAGGACCTTACAATCAACCTGGCCTCCACCTCCGGTGTGTCAAAGGTAGACTTTCATAATCTGCCATTTGGAAAGATCATCACGGATCACATGTTCGAAATCGATTACGATGGGAAGCAATGGGTTAATCCAAGAATTTCTCCGGTAGAGAAGTTGAGCATTCATCCAATGAATATGGCGCTTCATTATGGCCAGTCTATTTTCGAGGGGATGAAGGCATCAAGGTCTAAGGATGGCACACCATTATTATTCAGGCCTGAACTGCATGCAAAGCGTATGAATGCTTCCGCGGTCAGAATGTGTATGCCGGAGATTCCAGAAGAGATTTTTGTAGAAGCCATCCACGCTATAGTGGGCATAGATCAGGAGTGGATTCCGAAGATTGAAGGTAGTGCCATGTATATCCGCCCGATAATGTTTGCTACAGATGAAATGGTCGGTGTGAAGGCATCGGATACATATAAGTTCATGATCATTTGCCTGCCGGTTGGTCCATATTATCCAAAACCAATTAAATTATTGGTTGAACCTCATTATATCCGCGCTGCACAGGGTGGAGTAGGGGAAGCAAAAACGGCAGGCAATTACGCGGCAGCCTTGTACCCGTCGAAACTCGCGCGTGAGCAAGGGTACGATCAGGTTTTATGGCTCGATGCCGTACATCACAAATTTGTACAAGAGGTCGGTACGATGAATATTTTCTTTGTGTTCAACAATGAAATCGTTACTCCCGCCACTTCAGGAACGATCCTCAAAGGAATCACGAGAGCTTCAACACTTGAAATATTGCGCGGCAACGGACATACCGTCAATGAACGTGACCTATCGATTGATGAAGTGCTCAGCAGGCACCAGGCTGGCGAATTGATTGAAGTCTTTGGCACCGGTACTGCAGCATTGGTGGCCAATGTAGAAGAAATCAAATATGACAGTCATACCATTCGTCTGGAAAGTAGTAACTGGGCATTATCTACTTCTATCAAAAACGAAATCAATGGGATGCGATTTGGTACTATTGAAGACAAGAGAGGTTGGACTGTTCCTGTAAAGGAAGTCGCCGTTACAGCATAATTATAAGTTCCATCAGGACAATATCAAAGGAAGGGTACAACATCGTTGTGCCCTTTTCTTTTTGATCTAACTAAATAAAAAAATCCCGCCATCCAACAAAGGAGGCGGGATTTTTTTATGAACAGAACTAATCTGCGAAATCTGCGAAATCTCTGGTGCGGTTTACATCATGCCACCCATTCCACCTCCGCCACCGTGCATATGACCTCCGCCACCTCCAGCATTCTCTTCTTTCTTATCGTTGATCACACACTCCGTAGTCAGGATCATTGCAGCGATAGAAGCTGCGTTTTCAAGGGCGATACGGGTCACTTTAGTAGGATCGATTACACCTGCTTTCTTCAGGTCTTCGTATTTGTCAGTGCGGGCATTGTAGCCAGTGGCTCCTTTGCTCTTGACCACTTCCATCAACACGACGGATCCTTCAACACCTGCATTTTCTGCAATAGTGCGCAGTGGAGCTTCAAGTGCTTTCTTCACGATCTGGATGCCGATCGTTTCGTCATCATTGGCACCTTTCAGCGATGCAATCGATTTGATCGCATTGACGAGGGCTACACCACCACCGGTGACAATGCCTTCTTCGACAGCGGCACGTGTTGCGCTTAACGCATCATCTACGCGGGCTTTCTTCTCCTTCATTTCAACTTCGGTAGCAGCACCTACGTATAGGACGGCAACACCACCTGCGAGTTTTGCAAGGCGTTCCTGCAATTTCTCTTTATCGTAATCTGAAGTTGTAGTCTCAATCTGTGATTTAATCTGGTTGATCCTTGAAGTGATCATGTCCGCAGTGCCACGGCCATTGACAATCGTCGTATTGTCTTTGTCAACGGTGATTTTTTCTGCACGACCAAGGTGTTCGAGTTCAACATTCTCGAGCTTGTAACCTTTCTCCTCGCTGATCACGGTACCACCGGTCAGGATGGCGATATCTTCCAACATCGCTTTGCGGCGATCACCGAAGCCAGGAGCTTTAACAGCCACAATCTTCAACTGCGCGCGAAGGCGATTCACCACCAAAACACCCAGTGCCTGGCTTTCAATATCTTCAGCAATGATCAATAAAGGACGTCCGGCAGAAATCACTTTTTCCAGGACCGGAACAATCTCCTGCATATTGGAGATCTTCTTGTCATGGATCAGGATTAACGGCTCCTCATATTCTGTGGTCATGTTTTCCGCATTGGTCACAAAATATGGAGACAGGTATCCTCTGTCAAATTGCATTCCTTTCACTTCGTCGACATAGGTATCAGTTCCTTTGGATTCTTCAACGGTGATAACACCGTCTTTAGAAACACGACGCATAGCATCCGCGATAAGGGTACCGATCTCTTCGTCATTATTAGCAGAGATTGAACCAACCTGCTTGATTTTCTCATAGTCATCACCGATCACTTCGGATTGTTTGATCAGGTCTTCAATCACCGCCTTGGTGGCTTTGTCAATACCGCGTTTCAGGTCCATCGGATTGGCACCTGCTACTACGTTTTTAAATCCTGCATTCACCATCGCCTGGGCAAGGACAGTAGCTGTGGTTGTTCCATCTCCCGCGATATCTGCAGTTTTTGAAGCTACCTCTTTCACCAGCTGAGCGCCCATGTTTTGTACGGGATCTTCCAACTCGATATCTTTCGCAACGGTAACACCGTCTTTAGTGATTGTTGGAGCGCCAAAACTTTTTTGAAGGATGACATTGCGGCCTTTAGGGCCCAGGGTAACTTTTACAGCATTGCATAATGCGTCAACGCCGGCCTTGAGTTTTTCTCTAGCCTCTGAATTAAAGCTAATTTCTTTAGCCATTTTTATTGGATTTTATCTTTGTTAATGTTGATAATTGAATAGAATAAAAAGTATAACGGGTCTTAACTGATGACCACCAGTACGTCATCTTCACGCATGATCAGGTAATCAACCCCTTCATAGGATAATTCCTGTCCGGAATACTTCCCATAGAGTACGATATCCCCAACCTGAACGGTCATTAGATTACCATCTTTACCTGGACCTACGGCTACAACTTCGCCACGCTGTGGTTTCTCTTTAGCCGTATCGGGTATGATAATCCCTCCTTTGGTTTTCTCTTCGGCAGGAGCGGGTTTGATGACGATCCGGTCATTGATAGGTTTGAGTTTCATAGAAATTTGATGATTTTATTGTTGATGATTTAAATATAGGATTGAGTTTCAAGCCACCATTATCATAAGATGTGCCAGTCAGGTATTGACTGACATATTTGCAGCTATCGAAGGAATGCCTTGGATTTCTTGCCAAAAGGAAAGACACCACGCTGGAGCCTGCTGCCAATATGGCAATTTACCCATGTGGCTGACATGTATGCTAACGTATGGATACCGAGGATAAGATCGGGTGGTGGGAAGGATGTTGCTTACTTGACAAAGAAGCTGGCAAATATGCAGAGGCTGAATAAAGCTGCAGCCAGTCCCCAGGTCAGTTTTTCAATAAAATCGACTGATTTGGCGGCACCAAACATCTGGTTGGCACTCTGGCCCCCAAAAGTACTGTCAACGCCCCCTCCCTTAGGGTTTTGGATAAGGATAACAGCCATCAGAAGGATGCAGATAAGGGCAATGAGTATCGTTATAAGCTTAAGCATGACAATTGAATATGATAATTATTGTTGTAGGGCTTCGATTTTGGCTGCAAAGAAACCACTTTTTTCCGGATATTTTTCCATGAGCTTGATATACATTTCAATCGCCTGCTCCTTATAGCCCTGGGAAGCCAGCAGATCAGCAAAAGTCTCTGATATGCCTTCCCCGCCCGAACCAGGCCCCTGGCCAAAGGCAAAATCATCCTCATACGGGTGTACATAATCAGATCCAGCAAAGCCCTTGAGCCATCGGGTAAAGGGCGAAAGTTCAAGGTCCGGTTGAGTTGATTTCATTTCCTGTGCCTTGATCTGCTCTTTTTCCTGGCGTTTTATGGATTTCGCTGCTTTTCTGACCAGTTTGCCGGCTTTTGGACTTTTCTCTTCTTCCTGTGTATCCTCCATCCAGTCAGTATGTTCTTCCAGTTTTGCCTTCCCTTCCTTCCTTGATTTAGCTTTCTTCCTGGCTTTAGGAATGTCCGGGTTTGTGTCCACAACCGGTTGTTCTGAAGATTCACCCAAATTGACCTTGGTTATATTGGCGTGATCAGGAGTTTCAATTTCATGCGTAGCCTCAGGTGAGGATGGAAGATTTATATGTGCAGCTCCAGTTGTATCATCGGGCTGAAGGTCCTCCTTTAGCTGAAGGTGATCCAAAATAAGCAAAGGATCAAGTTGTTTGGATGGATCCGGACTCCGAAGCAATTGCTCATGAAGTTGTCCTGCCCAGGCAACACCATTCCCTATCTCGGGATGGAGCGCCTCGGGAAGAGCGGGAGCAGGTTTGATATTCGGTTTGTTTTGTTCCATGCGGGCAGCCTACCAATTATTAAAGGCCTGGTTGAATACATCTTCCAGAATCTGGTTGAAGATAATTGTTATCAGCTCATCCTGAACCTGCAA
>DATHZY010000400.1:0-2574 GCA_035458325.1 Saprospiraceae bacterium
ATGTTCGGAAAAGCAGTTTACACAAAAGAGGAGCTGAAAGAAGCTGTGTCTACCTACGTTTCGCGGGCCGCTGAGAAGCTGAGGCGGCAAGGTTTCGCCGCTGGAATGCTTGATGTGTTTGCCGTTACCAACGGGAAAAACGGTGACAAATATGCCTACGATCCGCATAGTGACCACCAATACGCGATCCTGCCACGGGCCACCAGTTTCACCAATGAACTGATATCCTTTGCCCTGCCGCTCGTTGATAAACTTTTCCGACCCGGATTTAAATACCAAAAAGCCGGTGTTATCCTGAGCAACCTCGTGCCTGACGAGGCGGTACAAAGCGACATATTTGAACAGGGCGAACGCAAGCACCAGAAAACGCTGATGGAGACGGTGGACAATATCAACTTCGCCATGCGGGGCGATGTGCTGAAATATGTCTCGAGCGGCCTGAAGCGAAACTGGAAGATGCGGCAGGAAATGCGCAGCGGAAAGTATACAACCAGGTGGGAGGAGCTTTATGAGATTGGCTAATTGGCTCATTAACTAATTAGCTAATTAGGTAATTAGTCAATTAGTCAATCGTCAAAAGGCCTGGGTTAACATGTTTTTTTCCCTTCGATTACGGTCAAAACACTGAACGGACAGGCCTTTGGACTTCGCATATTCGTATCAATAAAATCAAACGAATATGCGCGAGGAATACCAAAACATGAACGAGCAGGATGCGCTCAAAGTGGAGAACGAAGTGATCAAAATGAAGCTAATGCTGGAGCATGGAGCGGAGTTCAGGTACAGTGAAGAAGCTCCGCCCCTTAGTGCCGAGACGGAACACGAATTTCTGAATTATATCATGGATTTTGAACAACAGGAGGCGCTGGCTAGAGAGGGGACGGTGTTTGAAGTCCTGGGGAGACCGCAGCATTTCCCGGATGTGGACCAGGTGAGTGACGAAGAGATCACGGAAGTGCTGCAGGACCTTCTCCAATACATGAAAGAACGCGGGATAGAACTTACGGTTTTTAGCCCCAATGTGACTGCAAGGGAGATCTACCGCTTCATCAAGCTGGAGCTTTTTGAACACCGGATGCTGCATATGAATATGCCTGGAATGATCACGTGTTTTATCTACGACGAGTTTCATCCCGACCATCCGTACGAGAATTCAAGGACCGCAGTTAATGAATGTCTGAAGGAAATCTTCCAGGATGATGAGTTGCAATGGACCTTTCAATATGAACAGACTTTAAGGATCAATGACCACAAGGATCTTTCCATCGATTTGTTTCGCAGGCTGATCAATAAGTTCAAGAAAAAGTTTGATCATATCGAACCCTTATCTTTCGACACAACTGAATGCGTGATCACCGGCGATCTTTGTGTAGTCACTGGTAAATATGAGATCTGCTTTACCACAAAGGATGAACATTTACTGAGAATGGGACAATGGAATGTCAACTTCCGTTATTGGGACGAGTTAGATATCTGGATGATATACGAGATACAGGTCGAAGGGATAGAGTTTTGAAAATTCCGGTTTCCGGATTATGGATTCCGGATAAGTAAGATGAGTTCCAATGCAGAATCCGAAATCCGGAATCCTCACTCTACCTCATTGTTCAAAATCCGTTTAAGTTTCTTCTCCTGCCTGTAGGCGTCGAAAGCCAGTACAATCATTAATCCGATCAAAATAGCTACCATAATCCTGAATATTTGGGTAACGAATAGTCCTTCATTATGTAGACAGTAATATTGTACCGTCTTTTACTAAGGGATTGTTATAATATGACACAGCAAACGTGAAAACGTTACAGAAACTGGATGAATGGTTTTTATCGCTGTTCGGCGATATTTAGGTAACTTATGTCCGGAAATTAAGGGTTATGTTTCGGATTAATTTATCGGATAAAGAAGGTTGGACTAGGGTAGAACTTGAAGATCAACACAATGGAATCAAGGCAGAAGTAATACGATCCGGCGCAGTACTTAACGCATTTTACGTACCCACGTCCACCGGTTTGGTTAATCTTATCGATGGTTATAAAGGGAAAGAAGATTTTGCTCAGACCATCACGAAAGGATTCAGGGGCGCAAAACTCTCTCCGTTCGTCTGCCGTCTAAATCGTTCCAGGTATTCCTGGAAAGGCGTTGAATATAAACTCGAAGACAAATTCGTATTGAATGGCTCCGCCTTGCATGGGATCCTGTACGATGCTGTTTTTGACGTGATCGATACAACATCCAATGAGCATAGTTGCTCAGTGACACTGAGATACCAGTATGATGGGGATCTTTCCGGGTACCCCTTCCCCTACAACTGCACCGTAAAATATTGCCTGGAGGGAGAAGGTAAGCTGACCATTCAAACCCATCTGTCGAACCCGGCTGCGGCGGAAACATCGATCCCCATCTGTGATGGGTGGCATCCATACTTTAGGCTAGGTGGGGTAGTGGACGACTGGTGGCTGGAAATGGCCTCTGACCAGATGTTGGAATACGATACGGAATTGATACCCACCGGGAAATATGTCACCAATTCGATGTTCTACCCCAAGAGAAAAATAGGAGATATCCACTTGGACAACG
>DATHZY010000401.1:0-12154 GCA_035458325.1 Saprospiraceae bacterium
GCTGAAGAACTCGAAAAACTCATCGAACGCATCAAGGATATCAAATGGGTGGAAATACAAGCCGAACCCACCGAAGAAATCCAGATCGCCCTGCAGCTCGACAAGATGGCAGCGTATGGCATCGGACTCAACCAGGTCATCAATATCATACAAGCGCACAATGTCAACATCCCGGGAGGTAGTGTGGACCTCGGAAAGAAGCGGTTTAATATCAAGACAAACAGTGAACTCAACTCCCTCGATGAGATACGCGCTATCGTCATCAAGACTACACCGCAGGGCAATGCAGTACACCTCAATGACATCGCCCTGATCCGCATGGACAAGGCCGAAGAAACACACATAGCGAGATACAACGGACTACCCGCTATCTGGGTCGTCACGGCCTTGAAAGACCGGAAGAATATCGTGCAAAACAGGGCGACCATCCAGAAGTCGCTCGATGAATTCCAGACCTCCCTGCCGGACCATATCAAAATGGAGACGAGTTTTGACCAGGAGAAAAACGTCCGCAGGAGACTCTATGGGCTAGGAATTGATTTTGCTATTGCGGTATCTCTCGTACTGCTCACTTTATTGCCCCTTGGATTCCGCGCTGCATTGATCGTTATGATCAGCATTCCGTTATCATTAGCGATCGGCCTTGCCTTTCTCAACTATACAGGATATACGCTCAATCAGTTGAGCATCGTAGGCCTTGTCATTGCGCTTGGTCTACTGGTAGATGACTCGATTGTGATTGTAGAGAATATCGAGCGCTTTATGCGGATGGGATATAAACGAAAAGAAGCCGCGATCGTAGCTACGAAGCAAATCGCTATTGCTGTTATAGGTTGTACTGCAACACTATTGCTTGCATTCCTTCCTTTAGTATTTCTTCCTGAAGGTTCCGGTGAATTTATCAGACCGTTGCCCATGGCTGTCTTGCTGACGATCCTTGCATCCCTTCTCGTCTCGCTGACGATCATTCCATTTCTGGCGAGCATCCTGTTGAAAAACCATGAGCGCTCTGAAGGCAATATCTTCTTCAGGGGATTTAAGAAATACATCAATGCGCCGTATCAACGCATCCTGAACTGGTCATTGGCTCATCCGGTGATCGCGTTAGTGATGACGGGAGTGATTTTCATCAGTAGCTTAGGGTTGATACCACTGATTGGATTCAGCTTATTTCCTGTCTCTGAAAAACCAATGTTCAATGTACAGATCAATACCCCGCCTGGAACAAGCCTGAAAGAAACCAACCGGATAGCGCGCATCGTTGAACAAGACCTGTTGCAGTTAAATAATGTAGTCAGTGTCAGCACCAATGTCGGCAAGGGAAATCCAAGGGTATACTACAATGTATTCCAACAGGATTTTACACCGCATTTTGCCGAGCTCTTTGTACAGACCGATCCGGATATGGAAGTGCCTGAGATCGTAGCGCTCACTGATTCCCTGAGGGCGAGATACAATGAGATTCCGGGTGCTAAAATCGAAGTCAAGCAATTTCAGCAGGGACCACCTGTACCGGCTCCACTTGAATTCAGGATCCTGGGAGATAATCTGGATACATTGACCCGGTATAGCTTTATGCTGGAAGACATCATCAAGAAAACGGAAGGCACCCTCTATGTCGGAAATGAACTCAGCTTGCCCAAGACTGATCTCAACGTCATCATCGATAAAGAGAAGGCTGGCATCATGGGTGTATTGCCTGCAGAGGTTGCGCGCACTGTCCGCTTAAGTGTGGCGGGGCTGCCTAACCAAACTGTACGTAATGCAGATGGTGATGAATACCAGATACAGATGACCTTGCAGGATTTTGATCCGGACCATGCGCTTGAGATATTTGACAAGATGTATGTAACTTCTATCTCCGGTGCATTGATCCCTATATCACAAATTGCAGAAATCGTACCTGGTGCTTCACCCAATGTGATCAGGCACTACAACAAAGAACGCTACACCAATGTGACCAGTTTTGTACAGACAGGTTATAACACCATCGCAATGTTCGATGAAGTCGAAAAGAAACTGCAGGATATCAAACTGCCGGCAGGATACCGGTTTGTTGCTGCCGGTGAAAAAGAAACCAGAGAGGAATCCTTTGGTGGCATGGGCAGCATTATCCTGATCACTGTCTTCGGATTGTTTGCCATCCTCGTGCTTGAGTTCAGGACGTTTAAGAGTACACTCATTGTCTTGTCTGTAGTGCCTCTCGGTATCGTTGGCGCACTCGGCATACTATACCTGGGTGGTGAGACATTATCATTTGTAGCTACTATCGGTATCATTGCCCTCATGGGGATTGAGATAAAAAATTCCATCCTGCTCGTCGATTATACCAATCAACTGCGTGAGCAAGGCATGCCGCTGAAAGAAGCCGTGCTGAATGGGGCAGAGACGAGGTTTCTTCCAATACTGCTCACCTCGATGACAGCGATTGGTGGCATGATTCCACTGGTGCTTGAAAAATCGCCGTTGATTTCACCCCTGGCTTTGGTGTTGATAGGAGGGTTGATTAGCTCGACATTGTTGAGTCGGATTGTGACGCCGTTGCTGTATATGTTGATTCCTCCTGCAATTCAAGTGAAAAGTGAAGAGTGAAAAGTGAAGAATGAAATTAGAATTAGCGGAAATTAGCGTGAATTAGCGGCGGTAAGCATAGAGCAGAGGGCATAGAGCATACAGATGATTGGTTACCTGACGTTGGAAACGTCTGCACAGATGATTACCCGGAGGCAGACTTCTTTGATCTGACGTACGCGAACTTAAGTCAACTTAAGCTCAACTTTGTCTTTTTCTATTGCGAAACAACTCTACCTGAAGTTAATTAGCGGAAATTAGCGGCGGAAAGCAGAAGGCATACGAATCTCAAGTTTGTTTTATTTTTGATAATCAATTCTTCATGGTGAAAAGCAAACTGCTGAATATACTCCTCATCTTCACTTCGCTTTTTGGATACCTGGAGTGGGGAGGAGACAATCATTCCTTTTTATTTCAGGCCGAAGGAGAGGTGCTTTCCAAAATATTTACGGATCCGGCGTCTGTGCTGCATCCGCTAACAGTACTACCGATGATCGGCCAAATGCTCTTGCTCATCACTTTGTTTCAAAAGAAACCAGGTAAAATACTGACGTATGCAGGCCTGGCTGGGCTGGGAATCTTGTTGTCCTTCATTTTACTGGTAGGTGCCCTGAGCCTCAACTTTAAAATCATGCTGTCCGCTGTTCCCTTTTTAGTGCTTGCTGTTATCACTATCCTGCATTACCGTAAAATGAATCCCAACCATCTGAAACAACAGCCTGATTGAGTTTAACAGGTAAAACACCCTTTGATTACTGCCTTACTTTCTTGCCATTTTATTATTACGAGGCCTCCCCTTATTCTATACCGGACAGCTGTTATAATCCGGAGATCACCACCAGCCTGATATGGGCTGCCCCGGGGTACATTCTCTCCGATATATTAATTTTAGGCTCATGAAAAATCTACTACTACTTTTTACACTGTTTATATCCCTGTCTCTTCATGCCCAATCCGATGTCCGGGGATGGTATGCCGATGGACAGGTATGGATAGTATGGAAGCTCGAACTGCCCCTGCCAAGGACCGTAGGCATATATGCCTCATCATCATCATTTTCCTCCACTGATGAGGCCACATTGATCGGCAGGCCATATGAACTTGAATACCTGCCTATCGCCCTGAAGGAGCAACTGGATACCCTTGCAACGTATAAAATCCCGACGGACACCGGTGTGTACACTCTAGCCATCAACGAAGGTCTTTTTGTCTTTACACCACACCAAGCCGGCTCTTTATACTTTGCAGTAGTACCATGGGGCGAGACTAATGTGACTGAGGATGATCAAATCACTGATGGACCCGTAAGTTTTAATTACGACCCCATAGGAGATCCTGTGGAATGCCACCGACAGGCTGTATTTCCTTCCCCTTTCACAGCAGGATATCTATGCGCGGCCTATTATATGTGGGCAGATGGACGTGAGGATTACCGTGACAGTCGTCCGGATTTTCCGGTGATGGCCAATGCTCCTAAGAACGGCATGCCCGGATTTTTTATGATCAGTGTTCCTGTAGGCCTGGATACTACCCAGCCATTTCCTTTGACGGTATGGCTGCACGGAGGTGAAGGCAACTCAAGACAAAGCCTCGCAGGATCCCGGGGTGAAATCGATATCAACCCTAAAGCCGGAATGCTCTTGTCACATAATGATGACATGTTTGGCTTTCGTGATACCGTCCAGGCCAAGCCCGTAAATCCTACCTGGCATTTCGGATGGCGTCTCCATTATGATCCATTTTCCAATAACAACATTCCTTTGGAAACGGACACTGTCATCAATTACACCCAGCGACGTTACCTATGGATTGACGAATGGCTCATCCGTCATTTTAATATCGATCCAATGCGTATCCACATCAATGGCCATAGCATGGGATCAGCGGGGGCTACCGCACTGGCTAAAGCTTATCCCAACCACTATGCATCAGCCACGATATTCAACAATGGGTTCGGTGGGCCGGATGAAACCGCTTTTACGGCTTCTTTGTTTGGAAGCCCTTCACAGAATTTCCCAACCAACCTCATCAACCGGAATGGAGAGACCGTCCATTTCGGTGAGGTCTTTGACATCATCCATACCCTTTCTCCTGAAAGAGATCTTCCGATCTTCCGATCTTATCATGGCAAGAATGATGATAACGGCATCATGAGATGGGATGCATATGTTATAGAAAACTACCACTTCGCGGATTCAGTTGGACATGGCATGCATTTATACTGGAGCGAACGTCCACATGGAGTTGATATGTCACCTGATTTCAATGATCATTGGATTATGGGTCTTCCAGCTAATATGCAAACAGCTACGGACAATGTGAGTTGGGAAGAAGACCAATTCAGGTCAGATATCAGTTATCCCGCGTTTTATAACCATCGGCTGGATCCAAATGGACGTGACCCTGGCGATGGCACGATCGGAACCGGGGCAAATGGTGTCGGAGATGACTGGGGTACTTGGGGAGGCTATCACCGATGGGATAATGCATCACTCGTAGACCAACCAGAAAGGTGGGCGGTCGATGCCTGGCTTGAAGCAGAAGCCCTGTTTGACAATGACAACTGCCCCTTTGCTTCGCTTACTGCTGATCTGGCGATTCGCCGACCCGTATTATTCAAACCTGCGTCAGGAGATATGTTGCAGTGGAAGGTTGAAGACCTGTCTACGCAACAATTGTTGCAGGATGGTCAAACCGTAGTGGGTGATGACGATCTTGTGTCCATCCCCGATATCGTGGTTTATCCTGAATCTTCCCGCAAGGTGCGCATCACGATTCAACCTGCAGGTGTCCTTACAAATAAGATTGACCTTGCACATCAACTCTCCATGTTGATACAACCCAATCCATCGGAGGGCGAATGCAGCATCCATGTGTTTGGTAATGCACAGGAAGAGGGACAAATACATATTATTGATACGAAAGGGCAAATCGTATATCAGCAGGAAACTGTGCTACAGGAAGGTAATAATACATTCCGGATAGATGATGCTGTTACCTGGTCTATGGGTCTTTATGTCATCCAGCTAAAAACACCCACGAGTGTGATTTTTGGAAAATGGATTAAGCAATAAATATTTCCAAGGAAGAGGCATTTGACAAGTCTGTAATACACCTCTGATTCTACCAGATTCATTAAGTAAACACACTTTCGGTATCAGTTGATTTCCCTATGACGGATCTTTCAAAACTCATTACCCCCCTTCATCCGGATCTCCGGAAAGAACTGGAAACACATGCTATCCTGAAGGACGTCCCACAGGGCACAGAGATCCTGCGCGAAGGACAATATGTAAAGGTCATCCCCATCGTATTGGAGGGGCTCATCAAGGTGTTCAGCCGCCACGAAGAAAAAGAGTTGCTGCTCTATTATATCAAACCCCAGGAGAGCTGCATTATGTCATTTGCTGCCGGCATGAAAAACGAAGCCAGTAAAATCTTTGCAGTAGCGGAAGAAGATACATCCGCCCTCTTGCTGCCTACCGACAAAGTAGCCCAGTGGGTGCGTGATTATCCGGAGGTCAACCAATTGTTCTTTCAACAATACAACCTTCGCTACAGTGACTTGTTGACGACGATCCATCAACTTCTCTTTGAGCGGATGGATAAACGACTGCTGGATTACCTGTCCAACAAATCCCTGCTGACGGGGCGTAACCCGATCAAGATCAGTCATCGCCAGATAGCTGCTGAATTGGGTACGGCAAGGGAGGTCATCAGCCGGATCATGAAGAAGCTGGAAAACGATGGTAAGATCCGCCAGGAAGCCAATACCATCGAAATCCTGTAATGGTGACTAAAGTCACTGCGCAGCCCTTTTCAAGGCTCTAATTTTACGGGCATAATCATGAAGAATACACTGCTGAAGTTGGTCCTGGTTTGCATCCTATGCATTCTCCTGGTGACTGGCATTGTCTTCCTGGTTCAGTTTTTAACCCGTTAATTTCTATTTGCTATGAAAAAGAATATGAGTTCAGCCGACCGGATCATCCGTGTCCTGCTCGCGGCAGTATTTGCCATCCTCTATTTCACCGGTACTGTTACAGGCACTCTTGGTATTGTCCTGCTTGTCCTCGGAGGCGTTTTTGTGCTTACGAGCCTGATCAGCTTTTGTCCCTTGTATACCATTTTTGGGATAAGCACGTGTAAGACAGCGTGAGAGGTGTGAAAGAGTGAGAGAGTGAGAGAGTGAGAGGGTGAATATCTACTGCGTTTCTGCGGCTCTGCGGCGTTGCGCGACAAACTTTATTGAAGGCTATACGCTGACCTGTCGGCTATAACTGGCTTTTGGTAGAACATCCTTCGGGTTGATATCATAAGCAGTCCCCAGGCTGCGTATTTTTGACCATGCGCAATATCAAGAAGCTGCCGGATGCGTGAATATTTCGCACTGCAATTCAGGCTGGTCAACCGCCATCTATCCGATTTCGGGATACAACCAGCTTTGGGGTATCTGTTGATGACTATCATCTTCAGTGGGTTCACTGCCTATCTATTCTACGTCTCCTCGTTTGCTTCATACGTGTACGCATTGCTGGCTTTGGGTTTTTCTTCCTTGCTTTCTGAGGCAGGGAGAACCGGGTTTCTAAAACAGCACTTTTCTAAACAACAATTTCTGATCATCCGCTGTGTTGAAAATATCGCAGTGGTACTCCCTTTTATTATCGGTTTACTCTTTTACCGGGAATGGCTCCTGGCATCGGGTATATTGATCATCAGTGCAGCGCTATCGTATACATCTATCGAGCGTAATCTGAATATCGTCATCCCAACACCCTTTTATAAATACCCCTTTGAGTTCACTGTCGGGTTTAGGAAAAACTATCCCGTGATCATCCTCACGGTCTTTCTGATGATCATGGCAGTGATTTATGACAATGCCAACCTGGGACTTTTTGCAGTTGCTTTAGTATTGCTGGTATGCCTGATGTTCTATATGCAATCAGAACCGGTCTATCTCGTGTGGATTCATGCGCTGACCCCTTTACAGTTTCTGTTACATAAAGTTGGTCTCGCACTCTTGTATGCCACACTGTTGTGTTTGCCCTTTGCCACAGTGATGCTGATTTTCTTCATGGCTTATGGAGGATATCTCGCGTTGGTTTATATCCTTGGTATGCTTTATTTAGCCACCGCTGTGCTTGGTAAGTATGCCTTTTTTCCAGCGCCGATGAATATTCCCCAAGGGCTGCTCATGGCTTTCTCTTTTTCGTTTCCACCCATATTGCTTTTTCTCCTTCCCTATTTTTACAAGCGGTCGGTCCGTCAACTCAAACCTGTGCTTCAATGATGCATATCGAACACCTGTCCAAATCATACGGAGCCCACATCGTCCTCCGGGATATCAGCCTGGATTTTGAAAAAGGTAAAGTCTATGGGATCGTTGGTGAAAACGGGTCCGGGAAGACTACTTTGTTTAAATGCATCATCGGGATTGAACCCTACCATGGACACATACGCAGTGAATACGCACATCTCAAGGACCATATTGGCTATCTTCCAACGGATCCCTATTTCTTCTCAAAGATCACTGGTCGTGAATACCTCCGGTTGCTAGCCAACGCACGACGTGTTATAGAAAACGATATCGACTCCAAAAACATCTTTGATCTTCCGCTGGACCAATATGCCAGCAACTACTCGACCGGCATGAAAAAGAAGCTGGCCATGACCGCCATCCTGATCCAGCAAAATGACATGTACATTCTCGATGAGCCTTACAATGGCGTTGACATCCATAGCAACATGATCATCACTGAAATCATTAATCGCTTGCGAAGCCTTCAGAAGACGATCATTATCTCCTCGCATATCTTTTCGACCTTGAAGGAAACATGTGATCAGATCCACGTCCTCGACCAGGGCCAGATCACCCGGAGTGTTGGTGTGCATGACTTTGATGCCCTCGAAAGCGAAATGAAAAACTTTACGGTGCAGGATAAGGTGAATAGGCTTGATTTACGGTAATATTTGGAACGCAGATGACGCAGAATTATTTAAAATATAATTTTCGCTGATTAGATTTTTATCCTTGTGCATGATTGTTGAAAGGCATAATCAAATTTGCGTTAATCCTTTTTAAAATTCATTTGCGGAATCTGCGTTCCAAAAAACAGAATTATTCCGTCGCTAATTTCTGACAAGACAACGTTGAGCTTAAGTTGGCTTAAGTTCGCGTACGACAAATCAAAGAAATCTTGTTTAATGTAATGATCTGTGCAGACGTTTCCAACGTCAGGTAACCAATCATCTCTATGCTCTATGCTTTCCGCCGCTAATTCACGCTAATTTCCGCTAATTTGTTTCCCCAATTTAAATAGCTGATAGCTGATAGCTGATAGCTGATAGCTGATAGCTGCTAAGCGTTTTTCAACTCCGCAATCAACTTCTCGAGCGACACCTTGGCATCACCGAAAAGCATGCGCGTCTTCTTGTCATAGAACAACTCATTTTCAATCCCCGCGTAACCTTTCGCCATCGAGCGTTTCATGACGATGATATTCTTGGCGGTATTGGCCTTGATGATCGGCATGCCATAGATCGGAGAGGATGGATCTGTTTCGGCAGCAGGGTTGACGACGTCATTGGCACCGATGACGATCAACACGTCTGTATTGGGAAGCTGAGGATTGATATCCTCCATTTCTTTTAGTTTGTCATACGAGACATCTGCTTCTGCAAGCAATACATTCATATGTCCCGGCATACGACCGGCCACCGGGTGAATTGCAAAGTTGACTTCAACACCTTTCGCTTCAAGTGCTTTTTCAAACTCATGGCAAGTGTGTTGTGCCTGCGCTACGGCGAGACCGTAACCTGGTACGATGACCACACGCTGTGCATAGGCACACATGATGGCTGTATCTGTGATACTGATTTCACTTGTCGACAGTCCATCCATCGACTTACTGCTTGGGCCGGTTGCACTGAAGGCTCCACTGATGACATTCCAAAGGCTTCTGTTCATCGCCTTACACATCAGGATAGTGAGGATCGTCCCGGCGCTACCGACCAGGATACCACCTGTCAGCATTACCTGGTTGTCATACATGAAACCACCAAAGGCGGCCGCAATACCGGTAAATGAATTGAGCAATGAAATAACCACCGGCATATCCGCACCTCCGATAGGAAGAACGAAGAGGATACCGTAGATCATGGAAGCCGCGAAGATGGCCCATATCAATACATCACTCCATGGTTCGCTCATGGATAGAAAGATGATAAAGCCCAGGATCGCAAACACAATCGTGTTATTCGTGATCTGCTGGAGCTTGCTTCCGTAGTCTTTTATTTTTCCTTCAAGCTTACCATAGGCTATCATACTACCCGCGAAGGAAACCGTACCGATCATCACACCGAGGAAGATGATAAGTCGCTCTCCAAATTCAACAGGATGATGCGTATTCATCTCCACCAATCCGATCAGCGCGGCACAAGCGCCACCCATACCATTAAACAAGGAAACCATCTGCGGCATGGCCGTCATCTTCACCTTCATCGCCGCAAAATAGCCCACGACAGTACCTATTGCAATCGCTCCGAAGATGAAAGGCAGATTGGTGATGCGTGTCACTTCACCGGTTTCGTGATTTACGTTTTCATGAAACAGGATCGTTCCGATGATAGCAATGGTCATCCCCAGTGCTGCATATAGATTCCCTTTTTTTGCTGAATCCGGGCGGGACAACATTTTCAAACCCACTATAAACGACAAGCTACCCAGCAGGTAACAGATCTTGAGAATATCACTAATGGCCATGTTATTATTCGCTAAGAGGTAAGGTATTATTGATTGAAGTCCCCTTTAGGGGATTTAGGGGCAAATAGACTATTTCTTTTTCTTAAACATCTGAAGCATGCGGTTGGTCACTACAAAACCACCCACGACGTTGAGCGTGCCGAGCACCACGGCCAGGAATCCGAGGATCAGGGCAAAGTAATTGTCCTGGTCAGTATGTCCCATGACAATGATACTTCCCACGATGACGACCCCGTGGATGGCATTGGCGCCACTCATCAAGGGCGTATGGAGGATGGCAGGTACGTTACTGATCACTTCGATTCCAAGGAAAATGGCGAGCATCAGGATGAAGCAGATGTCCCAGATATCAAGAGAGGTTAGAAACCCCTGAATTTCAGCTAGTAAGATCATAAGTTGTCTATCATTTTGACTTTGATACGGATCACAAATGTAGAGAAAATACGGGAGGTGTTCATCTGGTATATTGTCAAGCCCGATTCATCGACTTCCGCCGGCAGGAAAGGCAAGAATGGATAGTTTTGTATGTTCGTTCCACAATACTTTACGTTATGCAAACCAGATTTTTATTCGGATTACTATTAGTGCTGAGTGGCTTAACCTTACAAGCCCAGACACTACGGGGCCTGACTCCCATGGATATTGCTTCCCTCAAATCTGTCGCTTCAGCCACCTGGTCTGCAGATGGCGGGATCATCGCTTATACTTTAAGGGTCCAGTCTGATCCGACCGTCGAAAACAAACCTTCGCGAACAGAGCTTCATCTCCTAAATGTTGCTACAGGCGTCTCCACTCCTTTTGTCACCAGGGGCAGTGTCCGCATGGTTAGTTTCAGGCCGGGGCACAATGTGATCACATTCCTCAACCGGCTGGAAAATGACAAGGTGACCGGATTATACCAGATCGGCCTCTCTGGTGGAGAAGCTTCACTGCTCTATAAGTTCGAAAATTCCATTAGCAGCTATCAATGGTCGCCGGATGGCAAGACACTTGGCTTTATTGCCACTAAACCGGAAGTGAAAGAAAAAGCCGCATTGCCTTATTCACCTGAGTTATATGAACAGAATCTTTCTGTCCAACGCGTCTTTATGGTCGAACCTGGTCAGGGAGAAGCACGTGAACTCACTATAGATGGTCACTACTCTGCACTTGAATGGAGTCCGGATGGGAAGAAAATGATCGTTGCCAAAGCGCCGACCTCGCTCGTGGATGATTCCTACATGGCTGTCAGTATTTCGATTGTGGATGTAACTACCATGAAGGTTTTGTCAACTATTGATCACCAGGGTAAAATGGGTGATTTCCAATGGAGTCCTGATGGAACTCAGATCGCCTTTATTGCAGCATCGGATCTCAATGATCCTACCGCTGGCAGTTTGTTTGTCGCTTCTGCTACAGGAGGCAAGCCAACCATCCTTCAAAAAGACTGGGAAGGTATGTTTGAACAGATCATCTGGCAGGATCCCGGACAAGTACATTTTATCGGAAGCATGGGTGTTGAGTCTGTCTATGGAATCATCAAGGCGGATGCTAAATCAAAGCCAGTCTTTCAATCTATCGAGAAAGGCTTTGCCATCAGTCATTTTGAATTAGCGCCCAATGGCAGAGGGCTCTTCCTGGCTGATCGTTACAATCATCCTTCAGAACTTTTTATTGAAGGAGCAGAACAGACAGCCTTAAAGCGTATGACCGATAGCAATCCGGTCTTGAAAGAAATCGAATTTGCAAAGCAAGAAGTAGTGCGCTATAAAGCGAAAGACGGGCTGGAAATCGAAGGCATCCTCATCCGGCCTTTGCATGAAGAAAGCGGTAAAAAATATC
>DATHZY010000402.1:0-2397 GCA_035458325.1 Saprospiraceae bacterium
GCAGCCCGCTCTTTATCGATTCGCTTGACCACGATGATGCTTACTTCATAAAGCATATATAATGGGATGGCCACCAACATCTGTGAAAAAACATCCGGTGAAGGAGTGATGACAGCTGCGAGGATAATGATAAAAACAAAAGAATGTTTTCTGTATTGAATCAGGAAGGCAGAGGATACCAATCCGATTTTAGCAAGGAAGTATAGGATCACCGGTGTCTCGAAAATAAGGCCTACCGGAATGGTAAACATCGTAATCGAATTGACCAGGGCCGCCAGGGTAGTGGTATTGGCGATATCCGGGCTCACACTATAGGAGGACAGAAAGGTAACGGCGATTGGCGTGATGATAAAATAGCCAAAGGAGACACCTGTCAGAAAAAGGAAACTACAGACGAAGACCATCCCTCTGGCAGCAATGATTTCTTTCTTGTACAGACCCGGCCTGATAAACCGCCAAACCTCATACAGGATATAGGGAAAAGCTACAATGAAGCCTAGCCAAAGTGAAACCTTGATGTGGCTTAAAAACTGTTCTTGTATATCCCTTGTGATAATCTGGAGGTGTTCAGGATAAAAGCAGAATTGAGGAGCATATTCACAAAACAGCCGGTAGGTGATAAAATCAGGGGAGGTAGGTCCAAGGATGACATGTTGGAAGACAAAGTTTTTCATGATAAATACGACCACGGTCAATATCAACACACTCAACGCCGCCCTAAGGAGATGCCACCTCAATTCTTCGATATGCTCGAAGAAGCTCATTTCGTTAGGGTTTTTCTTAGCTAATTCTTTGGCCATACTTGGTTCTGTCTTGGACGATCAGGGTGCGAATATCGTGAAGTATCCACTATTCCATGCCAGAAAGCTGCGTTAAGGTGTTGGTAACATCGGATAGGACCTGATATGCCTATATTTGCACGGAGGTTTGAGTTCCGGGACCGGGCAGCATATTGCCTTACCAGCGGATCTCAGTTTCATAACCTTCTCTATATAAAGATACTATATGACCCGGGTGCACAGTTTAAAGATAATGCGGATACTATTTTGGTGTTGTTGCCTGCTGGCAGGCCATATTTCGGTTTTTGCCCAACCTACCGACGGGCTGATAGCGTATTATTCATTTGATGCCTGTGATGCCACCGAGGATACCGGGCTGGGAGGCAACGGGATTATCATCGGAAATGCCACTTGTGGATGCGGGGTTTCAGGAAACGGCCTCGAATTCGATGGCAACACATCTGTCCAGATCCTGAGCAACCTGGACATCCTTTTTGGTAACGACTTTACCATCAGTTTCTTCGTACTCCCTAAACCTCAGGGCACACAGATCATGGACATCATGTCCAAAAGTGAAGTGTGCGGCATCGACAGCACCCTGGAATTAAAGTATAATCCAAATACCAGGGCTATAACCTTTACACTCTCCCAGCAATCGAACCTATCGGTCAGGAGTGCGTATAATGTGCCTGAGGACAGGTGCTACCACCATATAGCTTATGTGCGCAGGGACCGTGAATTACTGATGTACTATGATGGCGTCCAGCAAACGCTAGATCCGAGCTCTACTATTGTACGTATCATCAACAATGGTATTCTCACCCTTGGTGCCGGCCCATGTTTGGCAAATGGAGAAGTACATTTCAGAGGTACCCTTGATGAACTCAGATTTTACAATCGGGCACTGACTTCATTTGAAGTACAGGACCTCTATATTCCGGTAGACAAGATCACCTCACCGGACACGGTTTTGTTTACAGGCACCTCCATGCAAGTCAGGCTGCAGGTTACCTGTGCGCCCTCAGTGCAGTGGAATCCGTCAACAGGGGTGAGCAATGCCGCGATCGCTGAACCCACGATCACTCCACCTGCAACCTCCACCTACGATGTTTTTCTTGATTATGGATTTTGCCAGGCGTTTGATTCGATCAACATAGCTGTTGCGGACTCATCTGATCTGAGTTGTGATAAAATATTCTTCCCAACAGGCTTCACGCCAAATGCGGATAACATCAATGATGTCTGGGGCATGAGCAATGTGGTCTTCCTCGGTGAATTTATATCACTGGAAGTTTTTGATCGGTGGGGTGGCACTGTATTTAGGACCACGGATATAAGCAGCGATTGGGATGGCACAAAGAACGGCGAAGAAATGATGCCGGGCATGTATGCCTACCTGTTTAGCTACCGATGCAATGGCGAGGAAAGACAAAAGGCGGGGAGTGTGGTGATTATCCGATGATCTGTGAGCTATCAGCTTTCAGCCGTCAGCTATCAGTCTGTTTGACCCGCTTCCTTCACCTGAACCGGCTGATGGCTGATGGCTGACGGCTGACCGGCTGACCGGCTGATGGCTCAATCCGTCACGAGCGGCAGGTTCGGATCGGCGGTCCACTCG
>DATHZY010000403.1:0-4361 GCA_035458325.1 Saprospiraceae bacterium
GCTTCAATCCCTCCTGGATCCGATGGACAACTGGCGTCGAACGAGTACCTATTGGGAAATCCTGGACGAACAGCGCCGCTACAATCCCCCTGATATTTCTGAACGTATCGATCCGACTAAGCTCAGCCAGTTTATCAAGGAAGAACTGGAAAACAGGGCTATCAACCTGCCGTATCAGTATGGAGTCATCCAGTCCGTGGACACTAATTTTATCATCATCAATGGCAATTACGTAGTGGGCAAGATGGATGAGTCTGAAGCAAGCCATGTGGATACGCCGGAATCGAGAAATCTTTTTAATTCAAAATACCAGGTAGCCCTGTACAGGAGTGACCTGAAGAATTCACCCGGATGGCTTAAACTTCATTTTCCGAACAAGAAAGGGTGGCTTTGGTATTCCCTCTTGCCGATGATTGTGCCCGCTATCTTATTCACGACATTGATCCTGTTTTGTTTCAGCTATACCATCCACGTCATCCTCCGGCAGAAAAAGGTATCGGAGATGAAAACGGATTTCATCAACAACATGACCCATGAGTTTAAGACCCCGATCGCTACTATTTCACTAGCCGCAGACTCTATCGCCAGCCCCAAGGTGATCAGTGACGAAGGGAAAATCAATCGATTCGTAGGTATCATCCGGCAGGAAAACAAGCGTATGTTGCAACAAGTGGAAAAGGTGTTGCAGATGGCTCAGATGGATAAAAGGGATTTTGAGTTGAACATCACCCGGGTGGATATGCATGATGTCATTCGCCAGGCAGTAGACCACCTGAGCCTCCAGGTGACGAAGCGGGAAGGCCGCATTGACATAGCACTGGACGCCGGCCGTCCTGATATCGAAGGGGATGCTACCCATCTGTCCAATGTGATTTATAACCTGCTGGACAATGCCAACAAGTATTCAGAAACAGCCCCTGAGATCCGGATATCAACGAGCAACCGTGCCGATGGTATTGAAATCACAGTAGAAGATAAAGGAATAGGTATGACCAAAGAAGATCAAAAGCATATCTTTGATAAATTCTACAGGGTACACACCGGGAACGTGCATGATGTGAAGGGATTCGGTCTGGGCTTAAGTTATGTCAAGGCGATCGCCACAGCACACCAGGGAAGTATTGATGTAAAAAGCGAGCCGGGCAAAGGGAGTAAGTTTTTCCTCTTCCTGCCGGCAACACAAAAAGGCCCAAAGTGACATTGCATAACAACCCGTTTGAAAGCGAATCTGAAAATTGTTTAACGTATGTCAGCTAGTAAAATACTTTTAGTAGAGGATGATCAGAATTTCGGGGACGTGTTGAAGTCCTACCTGGAAATGAACGATTATGATGTCACCCTGGCATCCGATGGTGTCATGGGACTGGAGACCTACAGGAAAGGTAGCTTTGACCTATGTATTTTTGATGTCATGATGCCCCGCAAGGATGGATTTACCCTTGCCCGGGAAGTACGGGAAAAGGATAAGGAAATGCCCATCATTTTCCTCACCGCTAAGAACCTGAAGGAAGATATCCTGGAAGGTTTTAAAATCGGAGCTGACGATTACCTGGCCAAGCCCTTCAATTCGGAAGAACTACTACTACGTATCCAGGCCATTTTACGGCGTGTCAACAAAGGTGTAGAGAAGGAAGATGATATCAAGGAATATCAGATCGGAGAATATATCTTTAATTATCCCCTCCGCATTCTCACCTGGCAAGGCGGCAGTGGCCATGAACGCGAAAAATTATCCCCCAAGGAAGCCCACCTCCTCAAGATGTTTTGCCAGCATAAGAATGATGTCCTGACACGCGCTGAAGCACTCGCCAAAATCTGGGGCGAAGACAATTATTTCACCGCCAGATCCATGGATGTATTCGTCACCAAGCTCCGCAAGTACCTAAGTAAGGATCCCAACCTCCAGATCATGAATATCCATGGGAATGGATTTCGGTTGATAGAGAAAGATCAAGTTGATATGTGAGTTGTGAGTTGTGAGTTGTGAGTCGTGAGTGAGGTCGTTAAAATATTCGCGAAGCGAATATTTTAGCTGATAGCTGATAGCTGATCACTGCATTTCTGCCTCTTCATCAAAATCACCGCGCAGTTCACGGAACCGCTTCCTTGCTTCAATCGCAAAGGTGCTGTCGGTATATTCCATAAACAGCTTTTCATAACAAGCCTTTGCTTTTTCGGGATCATTCAATTGATGCTCATAGAGCTGCGCCTGGTTGTATAAGGCATTGTCGGCGCGGATTTCTTCAGGGAAGGTGGTGATGATCTCCTCATAGATGGATTCAGCTTTGAGGTAATCTCTTTTCTTTTCGTAGAGTTTTGCTTCGAGATACAGGATATCATCTTTCAGGCCGTGTTCGGAGTATATGTTTCCGAGGATGTTTAGTTTTTCAATGGACTCATCCAGTTTATTCTGGAAGATCAGGAGTTCAGCCTGTGCATACTCACTGAGGGCGTGGGTGTTGCTATCGAGTCCAAGGTTATCCATGATGAAGATGCTCAGGTCGAGCGCGTCATTGGAGATCAGTTTGGAAGTAGACGTCTTGAGGATGTCAAACTGGGCTTGTGCCCATTCGAAATCACCATTGTAGTAGGAGAGTTTTGCATTTCTAAATCTCGCGTCCTGCCCGATCAGTTCTTCAGGAAAGGCTTTATCTACTTGTGAATACAATAAAGTTGCTTCCCACACTTCGCCGGACATGAGATAATAATCACCCAGGTCAAGCTTCGCATACGCCTGCACTGTGCCATTGATGCCTGGCAGGTTGACCACCTGTTCCAGGTAGTAAATCGCTTTGCTTAGGTCATTGATGTACAAACCTTCCAGCATAGCTAGCTCAGAAGTGATCATGGCGGTACCGGCATGAATGCCATGGGCGTCCAGGGTAGCAATATATTCTGCTTCCAAAGTCCTGAGTTGCTCGATGGTATAGCTGTAGTTGTCAGTAATCTGCCTGCGCTTGGTGGCGAGGCTTGCCCTTTTAGCCTCCAGATAATAGGGGGAGCCGGGGCTCTGGCTTGAAAGAATATAATCAAAACCATCGATGGCCGTGACATAGTCCTTGTCATTAGCGGCAATCGTTGCCAGCCTGTATACTCTCAAGCCGTTTTCGGCCATGCGCTTGTCCAGTGCTTTTGCCTGGCGCATGGCTTTGCTGTAATCTTTTTGCTGCATAAAGGTCCATGCCAGCATTTCGGGAAAGTAATCTGTCTCGGGATTGTCCTGGATGAATATGTAGAGTTGGGATAATAACTCATTATAGTCTTCAGCCTTGAGTGACCGCTGCAGCATATTCTGGATATTCTCAAGCCTGTCGGGACTGGACTGGAGCGAATACAGGTATTGCTCGATCATCTTGGAGATATCACCGTTCCGCTTATACAGGTCGGCAAGCTGATAGGAGAAGATGCCCGGTTTGCCAAGCAGTTTTTCTCCTTTTTCGTAGGTCACGATGGCCTCATCATATTTAGCCTGGCTCAGGAAGGCATTGCCAAGTCGGGTAATGGCATCAATACGGGCGGGCAGTTTTTCAATCGCCATGCGGTAGGATGCCTGGGCTGCATCATAATTACCGATCCGCTCCTGTACATTGCCGAGGGTCACCAGCATGCTGTAATCATCCGGTTGGGCTTTCATCTGGGCCTGGATCTCTTTTTCAGCCTGGTCGTATTCCCGCAGGGCCAGCAGGCATTCTATGTACTTATTAAAGTAGATGAAATTACCATTCTTCTTGGCTGTCTCATGGAGCTTGAGGTAGAGATCTCCGGCTTTCTGATATTCTCCTTCCAGGTAGTATTGATCCGCCAGCTTGGAGTTCTGACCGCTCATGGGGGTGATCAGCAATACGAAAAGCAGCGGAATCAGTAAAAGGACCTTCATGAAGAAATTTTATATGATGCTAAAACGCAAAGGTATTTGTTAAAGTTGCTACACAGGTTTATTTGCTGGCTTTACCCTTGATCTGATGCAGGCGCAGGCAGACTCGAAGTTAAATGAAAAAGGTTGGCTGTTTGCCAGCCAACCTTTTTCCTGTACAGGATAAGTTTTTTGGTAAAATATTTATTTCTGCAGATCGAGGTCAAGCGCTTTTACAGCAATGACATTTCCGAGTCTCAGGCCTTCGCTGCAATCCATCCGGATATGCACGCCCAAAGGAATCCTTGAATAAGCATCCTCATCGGCCAGTTCTTTCCAGTTGCTGTAAGTACGTGGATAGCCGGCAAACTCCGTTCTTCCAAAATGGCAATGGTCCGTAAACTCATATTGAGCGCCAAAGAAATTTTCAAACAATCTCCAGCAGACTCCCGCGAATGTACTGTGACCGGAAGGATAGCCAGGAAAAGATGGTGTCAAACCGGGTTGA
>DATHZY010000404.1:0-2202 GCA_035458325.1 Saprospiraceae bacterium
AGCGAATTTGTATTGCTGATATTCACCTGGTTGTTATCCTCCACCAGATTGAGCGGAATGCTAAAGGTGGTATCCTTGATTTGAATGTTCTTAGCAAAAATGGTGTCCAGCAAAGTACCATTCCAGGTTACAACAAAGCTATGGTAGCCATGATTTGTGCCGGTGAGCCTGATCCGTAGTGTAGCATCCGGACCTGCGGCTCTGCTTGTTGTCACCATTTGTGTGGTGCTGTTCGACTCAGCTGCTTTGCCAAACCCTTCTCCATGTAAATAGCTGGAATAAGAGATAGCACCACCCCCGGAGATAGGCAGGTATGGATCATTACCCGTGTCACTCCAATCCAGGATCTCTCTGTGGATATCATACGGCTCTGATGCAGGTGGATTGGAGACATCATTGACGAGCGTATTGACTCTCAAAGGCGGCTCATCTCCTTCCGTAGTCAGATAATAGACTCGTTGATCCGTGTACATGCTATGCTCCGGATGTAGCAAATCGGTATCCGGGTGTCGAAACAAATGCCAGTCTAATTCACTTTTATTTTTGAAGCCATAGAATTCAATGAAATCGTTTGATCCAAACACTCCATCTGTGCTTACAAACAAAGGCACTTGCTGGCCCATGGAGTAAATCTTGATATCGCTTCCTGTAACGTTGGAAGAAATACCTGCATTGGTCAGTGTCGCATTGGGAATCCGGTATATGCCATCTGCGTCGAGGGTAAACTTGAAATACTTCTGGCCATACGTGATCCATTCATTGCCTATGAGCGTATCAGTCCCAACGACCATCTGGCCGGTGAGATGTGAAAACCCAAATAAGCAAAAGAGGAGAAACCCGTAACGATGACCAACCATATCTCAATAGTGTAGATGAAAACTTCAAAAAGCATTCAAAGTTAAGGATTTATGAGGGTAAATCGCAAGGGGTGGGATGCCAGGAGGTTAATTTAACATCTGATTATTAATCATTTAGAAAGGAAAGAACCGCTTTTGCAAACATTTCCGGTGCATCGGCATGGATCCAGTGACCTGCTCCGGCGATGGTCACCAGGCTGGAATTTGGGAAAAGGGCCTTGATTTGTGGGATGTCCTCATCCAGGATATACCTTGACTTTTCGCCCCGAACGAACAAAACAGGCCCGGGGAATGGGTCTGCAGGCGTGACATCTTCCATGAGATGATAGTAAGCCTCAATGATGACGGGCATATTGGGTTTCCACTCAAATCCGCCCTCCGGGAGCCGTGCAATATTTTTCAGGAGAAACTGGATGGTTGACTGGTCATTGCCAAGAAACTTTGCCAAAGCATTTTCAGCCTCAGTCCTGTCCGTCAATTGTTTTGGATCGATAGACTCAATGGCCTCGATGACGGTATCATGGTGGGGAGGATAGTATTTGGGCGCAATGTCCACCACGATAAGTTTCTCTACCAGGGCCGGATGAAGTAAAGTGAATTGCATCGCCACTTTGCCGCCCATAGAATGTCCCAAAAGTGAAACTTTATCCAGATGGAGGTCATTCATCAATTCAAGGATATCATCTGCCATCACCTTGAAATTCATCTCCGGATCGTGTGGAGAACGGCCGTGGTTGCGCATATCCACGACGATCGATTGGTAATGGGGTTCCATCATGCGGGCGATGGAGCGCCAATTGTCTCCGCTGCCAAAGAGGCCATGCAGGATGATGACCGGTTGGCCTGTGCCGTATATTTTGTGGATTAGTTTCACTTTTTATTTTCTGTTTTAAAGCCTATTCTCTTCCGCTCCTGCTGACTCGTGGCCAATTGATCTTTTTGGAGCAGGAATTGAATGGCTGCTGAAATATCCTTGAATTTGCGTTTGTACCTGGCCTCAAGTTTACGAAGTTTATCGGTCAGGTCTTTATGGGACAGTGCATATTGCCGGATAAAGACAAAAGCGCGGACGATAGCGATATTGACCTCAATGGCCTTTGGACTGTTGAGAATGCTTGCCAGCATAGCGACCCCTTGCTCGGTAAAAGCGAAGGGTTTGTATCGACTGCCTCCCCAACCTTTCAAACTTGAGGTCACAATTTGTGACCTCAAGTTTGAAAGGTCATTATCAGATAGTTCGAACATAAAATCTGGTGGAAACCGATTTATATTCCTTCGTACCGCTTGCTTCAGCACCTTTGTTTCTGTCTCATAAAGATGGGCAAGGTCAAAATCAAGCATTACT
>DATHZY010000405.1:0-2215 GCA_035458325.1 Saprospiraceae bacterium
CACCATGTGAAAAAGGTACGGACAGGACGCGTCCTGTCCGTACCTTTTTCACATGGTGATCCTGGAAGAAGAATTAGTGCTTGCCTGAAAAGACAAACCCTTTACTCCATTGTAACCCGCGTGGAGTGTGAACAGTAGCCAGATATACGCCAGGTACGAGATCATGGAGCGTGTACTCACCTGCCGTGCTGATGTCGAGTCTGGCGATTACTTTTCCTTCTACGTTCATGAGCGTCAACGTTCCGGTCAAATCACGTCCCCAGGAAATGGATTCAACACTGATCGTTATACCTGGGTTGTAGACCTCAGGTTTTTCTTCTTCTTCATCCACGGCTAATGATCCTTCAGCTTCATAGGCGCCAATGTCATGCTGGCTACCTTGTGGCCGGGCGGTGCCTTCGATATCATCGTCAATACCAAAAGCAAAAGCCGCACTGCCTTCATCGACGGCCTGTGCATTATTAAGCAAATGGTAATCTGATCCCGGCATTAAGAATATTTCATTTAGGGGATCGGCGATCATGCTGTTGGCATCATAGCCCAGCGCCTGCCATTCTGTGAGCGTCATAGTTTGTCCATCTCCTTCGTTGCTCAGGCTATTGACGACAATATTGTAATCTGAATCAAATCCCGGCACGGCATCCGGATCGAGGGCGATACTTCCTCTCCAGACATGTTGGTTGATCAGGATATTATTGTAGACCTGTGCTCCTGACGAGCCATTGACCGCGAGTATGCACCATCGGGCATTGCTCGCATTGATGATGGTATTGTGAACGATGACTGCATCGATGGAAGGCTCAGCGCCATCCTGCTGGAATAGTGCAATGCCTGTAGCATGATTTTCATAGAGCAGATTGTTGTAGATAAAAGCGCCTTGTACACCATCGAGATTGATGGCGCCTCCGCCGGCGACTCCATTTTCATATATGATGTTGCCATAGATTTCGGGATCTGTACTGATGCCATCACCACCCTGGCTTCCATCCGCATTGATCTGGATTCCTCCCCGGTTGTTGTGATGACAGATGTTATATCGAATGATGGACCGGTCGCTGCTGTTGGACACATAGATACCATGCTCATCGATAGAGTTGAGGCATTCATTGTATTCGAGCAGGATATCATCCGTAAACCCGGTGAAGATGCCTCGTTCAAAATTATTATCGCAGAACGTATTGCGCACGATACAATTATCTGCAAACACTAATCGGATACCATTCCGGGGTTGATTGATCACCCGGATACCATTGATCTCGATGTAATCAGCGTTTTCGATATTGATACCATCGGTGGTCACGGGATTAGGGGCATTGACCACCACATTATCTCCGAAGGCAATGAATACAATCGGGTTGGCAGCAGTTCCGGTGGTACGGAGATCGAATCCAATGTAGTTGCCGTCTTCGATCCAGACCGAATCGCCCGCATTGACCTCATCGGCGGCATATTGGAGTGTCCTCCAGGCCTGGGCCCACGAGTTGCCTGAGTTGCTGTTATTGCCTGATGTGGATACATACTTCGTGGCCCCATAACATGGGATCGTCAGGATGAGGCAGCAAAGAAGTAATGTAAGGTGGTAAGTTGGTTTGAAAGTGGGTTTCATAATCCGAATTTAAATGTTCTTTAATTCGGGTGTGAGCATGGTAAAGTTAAAAAAGAAAATGGAAAGTTAGCAGTGAGAAGTTAACAGTTAGCAGTGAGCAGTGAGCAGATAGCAGTGAGCGGTGATAGGGTCAATTAAGGATTAGTTTTTGAAATTGGTGAAATTTAGCACCGGACAGACGAAGGAGATAAATGCCACGTGGAAAGTCTTCCACTCCGACTTCGTGTTTGCCGGAAAGGGGTGACTGCTTTAAGATAGTGCCGTTCAGGTCCATTAGATCAAGCGAGACCAATTCATCACTTGACACATAGAGCATAGATGAAGCTGGGTTTGGATAGACGGTCAGGCCTGGATGGATCTCCGGGATGGCTGTAAGATTTTCGATGAAAAAAGTATCCGTTTTAATCATGCAGTTATTGTCATCCCGGATGGTTATGCAATACGCTCCTGGTGGAAGATCAGTAAAGTAGTTTGACGACTGGAAGACAAACCCATCCAATGAATATAAATAGGGCCCAATCCCTCCTGTCACAAATACTTCAACTGATCCGTTTGCCTGACCATTGGTGGCATAAGTGACGACTATGTTGAAGATGCTCAGATCCGAAT
>DATHZY010000406.1:0-5278 GCA_035458325.1 Saprospiraceae bacterium
CTTTTGACAGCGCTCCATGGCAATACTGGGATCCCGCAACGAACGTCAATAGTGCAACCGGTTATATGACCAATCCGGATATGACCAGGGAAAAAGCCCATGAATATATCGACAGCATCATGGCTTATGTACTCCCACGTCTGTACTCTACCATGGATCTTTTTGAACTGACCAGTACCAATGAAATCATCAGTTCAGAGGATATCAAGATGGTTACTTATCCAAACCCTGCTTCAGTAGAGGTATTTATTGGTGTCAATAAAGACTACCCAATCCGCAGCATCGGTGTATATGACCTCAAAGGATCCCTTGTAGATTTCATCTCAGGCATTAACAGCAACTACTATACGCTGAAGGTCAACAAATACCTGCCTGGCCAGTATGTCCTTCAATTCCAGTTTGACCAGGGGATTGCAGCACGCCAGATTGTAGTTAAATAAAATTAAGGTCAGGTCTTAAGCCTGATAAGTCGAAAAAAGCCTGCAGTTGATACCGACTGCAGGCTTTTGTTTTTCAAATGCCTGCTGCAGATACTATCTTTGGCATTACGATGCAGTTTTTATATCCGGCTTTCCTGTGGGCGTTGACCGCACTCTCCATACCCATTATCCTCCACCTCTTCTATTTCAGACGTTATAAAAAGGTATATTTCAGCAACTTACGCTTTTTACGTGAAGTAAAGGAAGAGACATCTGCACGTAACCGGCTACGCAATCTGTTGATCCTGCTGGCCAGGATTTTGGCCATGGCGTTTATCATTCTCGCATTCGCACAACCCGTCATTCCTCTCAATGAGTCCCTGAAAGCAGGAATCAGGAATGTCAGCGTATTTGTAGACAATTCCTTTTCGATGCAGTCTTTTGGCAAGGACCTGTCCCTCTTTGACCGTTCGAGGCAAAAGGCAAAGGAAGTGATTTCAGGCTATGGGCAGGAAGACCGCTTCCAGGTCCTGGGACATGAATTGTCACCTTCGCAGAATCTTTGGATCAGCAGGGATGAAGCACTCGTGAGGCTCGAGGAAATGGAATATACCCCATTGGTCAAGCCTTTGTCCGTCATCGCCGGAAGACAAAAACAATCCTTTGCCAGAGAAGAGGGCAATCCTGTAGCATGGATGATTTCAGACTTTCAAAAGTCGATCTTTGACCTTACCACCGGCGACAGCCTTCTTTCTATCAACCTGCTCCCTATGGTGGGTATCCAGGAAAAAAATGTCGCCATCGACTCTGCATGGTTTGAATCACCGGTACAAACCCTCAATCAAACTTCCGCCCTTCTTTTTTCTGTCCACAACTATGCTGCAGAAGATGCAGACAACATCCGCGTCGTCATTGATATGGATGGTCAGGAGCGACCTGAGGGCACCTTTGATATCCGGTCAGGTGAGGTCCGGATTGATACCGCCATGATCACCGTCATGAAAACCGGATGGCATACCCTTGCGATTCGCATCAGTGATTATCCTGTCACGTTTGATGATACCTATTTCCTGACCTTCTATGTGGCTGAAAACCTGAATATCCTCAGCATCAATGAGCGAATTGAAAATCCGAAGATTGCAGCCGTGTTTTCCAATTCAGCTTATTTTATCGTGGAAAATTCGCTGGCCAATAATATCCCCTACGCGCGATTCCAGGACTATAACCTGATCATCCTGAATGAACTCAGCAGGATTCCTTCAGGCCTGATCGCCGGACTAAAGAAATACACTGAAGACGGAGGAAATGTATTATTTATTCCGGCACCCGATGGATTAACCGAACAGTATAACCCACTTTTACGATCAATAGGTGCCAGCGAATTCCTGCCCTGGGAACAGCGCGAACGGGTGGTTGGTAAAATCAATACCGAGGCTTTTATCTATCGGGATGTTTTCAGCCGGACGCGCCCTAACATGCGCTTACCCAAGGTCAATGGATCCTTTCCCTATGCGGGCTCCGGTTCCAAAGGTCAGTCCCTGCTGGGCTTCAGGGATGGTGGCGACCTGATCACCTTTTATCCTTCCGGGAAAGGTGCCTTTTGTGTTGTAACATCTACACTGGATGACAAGGTCAACGACCTGGTCCTGCAGCCGGAGATATTTGTTCCGCTCCTTTTCAATCTCGCTATCTACGCTTCTGACTTCAGAGACCTTGCCTACACGATAGGTATCGATCACCTCATACCTATTGACAAAAACATCCTGGATCCTGACAAGCCTGCGCAGATCGTGGGACCTTCAGAATTTATTCCGGGCATTTCACCCATGGGCTCGAAAGTACTACTAGATGTCCAGGGACAGGTCAAATCATCCGGATTTTACAATCTGATGCAGAACAATGAACTGGTCTATGCGATGGCCTTCAACTATGACCGTAAGGAATCCGATCTTTCGCTGACGGATGTCAGTACACTGGGTGAAAACAGTGGCTTTAAAGTATGGACAGATCCGGATGAATCTGATTTTACCCAGCTTATTGAATCTGAAAGACAGGGTAAGCAATTGTGGAGATGGTGTCTGATCTTTGGGTTACTTTTTATTGCTTTTGAAATAGCGTTGATAAGGCTGTGGAAAGCGTGAGAACGTGAGAGAGTGAGTTGTGAGTTGTGAGTTGTGAGTTGTGAGTCTTGAGACGTGAGTAGTGAGTAGTGAGTAGTGAGAAAGAAAATACTCTGGCAGCTGGAAACTGGAAGCTAAAAATACTGAGAGCTGACAGCTGATAGCTGATAGCTGAAATACATCTTGTGTATGAAAATATTAATAAAAAAAGCGACAATACTTCAACCCGGGCAGGAGGAGCTTTCAAAGAAGGATATCCTGATTGAAGATGGGGTCATCACGAACATTGCTAAGTCCATTAGCGATAGTGATGCCACTGTTATTGAATCGCCTAATCTCCACGTATCGCCGGGATGGCTTGATATCGGGGCACAACCCGGGCAACCAGGATATGAGTATCGTGAGACGATTGCTTCTCTTGGTAGAGCAGCCCGTGCCGGAGGATATACCTCCCTGGCTACTTTTCCACGCACGAATCCGCCTATACAAAGCAGAGTAGAGATTGAATACCTGCAACAACTCAGTGATACGCTTCCGATTACCATCTATCCGATTGGTGCGGTATCCCAGGACCTGGCGAGAAAAGACCTGACAGAGATGATCGACATGGTGCATGCTGGTGCGGTGGCTTTCAGTGACGGGCGCAAGTATCCGATTGAATCAGGATTGTTGACCAGGGCGATGGAATATGTGATACCGTACAATTCCCTGATCATCGATTTTCCATTGGACCGCAGCCTGACGGCTGAAGGACAGATGCATGAAGGCAAAGTCAGCACCTCCATGGGGCTAATCGGCATTCCTTCCGTGGGAGAAGAGATCACCATACAACGGGATATTCAATTGGTCGCGTATACACGATCCAGGCTGCATTTCCACGCCATCTCTGCCGCTGCGTCGGTACCGCTGATCCAGAAAGCAAAAGGGGATAAACTCAGCGTTACATGTGACGTGCCGGCGATGCACTTGCTGCTGGAAGACAAGGATGTGGGTGATTTCAACAGCCACCTGAAAGTGCTTCCTCCACTGCGCGAATCAAAGGATCGTAAAGCCCTGATCAAGGGACTCAAGGATGGTATCATCGACCACATCTCTTCTATCCACACCCCAATGGAAGTGGAAACGAAGGAATGTGAATTCACCTACGCATCTTTTGGATCCATCGGATTAGAAACTGCCTTTGCTTCGGCCAATACGGTTTTACGCTTTGTCATGCCTCTCGAACAGATCATTGATAAATTCTGCGCAGGCCCAAGACAAATCCTGGGTATAGAGGTACCACTGATCCGTCGCGGCGCCCAGGCAGAACTCACGCTGTTTGATCCTGATATCGAGTGGACCTACAAGGGAACTCAACATTCACAGTCCGTCAATGATGCCATGTCCGGCAGAACATTTACCGGAAAAGTAATCGCCACGGTGCTGAATGATCATCTATCGATTAATTAATATATTTGATATTCTTCTCAACCTATTCAAAACCAAAACGAACTATGTCAATTACGGTCAAATGGGGACTGATCACCGGGATGGTGTACGTCATTTTTTCTTTAGTGAATAACATGCTTGGCATTCAGGATGGCGGAGGATTTACTGCCAAGGCGATATTATCCAATGCAGCCCTCTTTGGTGCCACATTATTTACGATTTATCTGGGGATCAAGGAGGCCAGGGATACAACCGGCGGAGGATTTATCAACTTCGGCCAGTGTTTTAGGACTGGTATGGGTATCACTCTGATTACAGCCCTGGTGGCCTGCGCATTTACCTTTATCTACCTGCAATTTATTGACCCAGGCTTTATAGATAAAATAATGGCTATGACAGAAGAGCAATGGGAACAAAATGGTATGACGGAGGAGCAAATGGATGCTGCCAGGTCCTATACGACCATGCTGATGACTCCCTGGGCCTTTAGTCTGATCACTATATTATCCGTTCTGTTTTGGGGACTCGTGAAATCACTCATTGCGGGTGCCTTTCTCAAGACAGAGGCTCCGCCCACAGCACCTATGGCTTAATCTAATTTATGTCTGCAACAGATCTTGATTTAACCCTCGTCATTCCACTATACAATGAAGAAGAATCCCTGCCTGAACTCATGGCATGGATAGACCGCGTCGTCAAAGCGAATGGTATCCATCATCTGGAAGCCATCATGATCGATGATGGTAGTACCGATGGATCGTGGGAGGTTATTTCAAAGCTGCATGATACCTATCCCTGGATCAAGGGCATCAGGTTCAGGCGTAACTATGGCAAGTCGGCTGCATTGCAGAAAGGATTTGAAGCTGCCACGGGTGATGTAGTCATCACGATGGATGCTGATCTGCAGGACTCTCCCGAAGAGATTCCTGAACTGATGCGCATGATACAAGTTGAAAAGTATGATCTGGTCAGTGGTTGGAAAAAGGACCGTAAAGATCCGTTAGGCAAGACCCTACCCTCTAAACTCTTTAACGCCGTCACGCGTCGTGCCAGCGGCATCAAGTTGCATGACTTCAATTGCGGCCTCAAAGCCTACAAAAACGAAGTGGTCAAGAATGTGGAAGTCTATGGCGAGATGCACCGGTATATTCCTGTCATCGCCAAATGGGCAGGCTTTCGGCGCATAGGTGAAAAAGTAGTTAAACATCAACCACGCAAATTCGGCTACAGCAAGTTTGGATGGGAGCGCATGCTCAATGGCTTCCTGGATATCCTATCGATCATGTTTGTCGGCAAGTTCGGCAAACGCCC